>DASXWB010000397.1:0-6693 GCA_036503915.1 Lacipirellulaceae bacterium
GCCGGTGTTCGCGTCGATCGAGCCCAGGATGCCCGCGCTGCCGGCGACTTCCAGCTCGTGCTGAATCGTGTGGCCGGCCAGTGTGGCGTGATTCGTTTCGAGATTCAGTTTCAAGTGATCGATGAGGTCGTACTCGCGCAGGAAGTTCGCGCAAGCGGCCGCATCGGCATCATATTGATGCTTGGTCGGCTCCTTTGGTTTGGGCTCGATGTAGAACTGCCCGGTGAAGCCGATTTCCTTGGCGTAGTCGACGGCCATGTGCAGGAACCGGGCGAGGTGCTCCAACTCGCGCTTCATGTTGGTGTTCCAAAGATTCTGGTAACCCTCGCGGCCGCCCCAGAACGTGTAGCCGCCGCCGCCCAGTTCCTTGGTGACTTCGAGCGCCCTTTTGACCTGCGCGGCGGCGAAGGCGAACGCTTCGGCGTTCGGGCTCGTGGCCGCGCCGTGCATGTAGCGACGGTTGCTGAACAGATTGGCGGTGCCCCACAGCAGCTTGATCCCGGTGCGCTGCTGCTCTTCTTTGAGCACCTTCACGACTTCGTCGAGATTCTTATTTGTCTCGGCGAGCGTCTTGCCTTCGGGCGCGACGTCGCGATCGTGAAACGCATAGAACGGGTTGCCGAGCTTCTCCATAAACTCGAACGCCACTCGAACTCGGTTCTTTGCGTTCTCGACCGAATCGGTTCCGTCTTCCCAAGGGCGGACTGCGCAACCGGGGCCGAACGGATCGGCGCCGGTTCCGCGGAAGGTGTGCCAGTAGACGACGCTGAAGCGCAGGTGGTCGCGCATCGTTTTGCCGCCGACTTTCTCCTCGGCGTTGTAATGGTGGAACGCAAGCAGGTTCTTCGACGTCGGGCCTTCGAACGCAATTCGCTGAACCTCGGGGAAGGCGGCCATGAGATTTTCCTTGTTGAAAGCGGCGGGTGGCATGCTTTCGCCGCGCAGCGGCGTAGGCATGATTTTGTGCGCAACATGCTTACGGGGCTGGGCCCCGAAAGCATGCCGCGCCGTAAGCGACAGGCGGAAACGCGCGCCGAATGTCACGCGCGGTCCGGCCGTGCGTAAATGTCCGATTTTAGCGGCGCCAAAACCCGCTGGGCAGGGGCCATTTAATAGACATTTCCGCGGGATCCACGTAGTATGAACAGTTGCTGGGCACAGGCCGCTTTTTCTTTACCTGAGGCCGCCCCGGAACGCCGCCTCCCGCGCCCGTCGAGCCGCTTTGGATGTCGCTATTTTCTCGAATACGGATGGTTACGGCGGCTGCTGCCCTGTGTTGGGCCATGTTCTTCGGCGCGGCGGCACAAGCCACGATCGCCCGCTTTCAGACGTCGCTCGGAAACATTGACGTGCGGCTTTACAACTCGGCTACGCCGCTGACCGTCGCAAATTTTCTCGCGTACGCCAGCGCCAATCGCTATGACGGGACCTTTATACATCGCAGTCCGCCCGGCTTCGTCGTACAGGGCGGGGGGTTTTATTTCACCCCGCCTAACTCAGTGGCCCCCGTCGTCGATCCGGCGAATCCCGATCCGCCGGTGCTGAACGAGCCCGGCATTTCGAATAAGCGCGGGACGATTGCCATGGCGAAGCTCGGAAGCAACCCCAACAGCGCAACCAGTCAATGGTTCTTCAACGTTGGCGATAATTCGGGCCCGCCGGCCGCGCTCGATACGCAGAACGGCGGCTTCACGGTTTTTGGCCGTGTCGTAGCCAATGGAATGAGCGTCGTGGATGCGATCGACTTGCTTCCGCAGGCGGATTTGGATGGCGCAGGCGGACAGACTTTCGATCAAGTGCCGCTCCGTGGCACGTCGAGCGACACGCTTGCGAATCGGCTCGTGCACATTACGTCGGTCGACGTGCTAAATCTGCCGGCTGGCGATTACGACTTCAACGGCGTGGTGAACATGGCCGACTACAGCGTATGGCGCCAATCCTACGATTCCACGACGGCAGCCGAGGCCGACGGCAACGGCGATGGGATCGTGGACGTGGCTGACTTCGTCGTATGGCGGAATAGCATGTCGGGCGGCGCAGCGAGCGGTTCGGTGCAATCGCCGTTTGCGGTCCCGGAACCGTCAGCCGCGTTCATGATTGCGGCCGCAAGTTTGCTTCTCGTCGGATTGCGTGATCGTTCGAGGCGCAGTTAGTCGCGTCGCGGGCGAACAATCGGAACAGATGACAACTGGCAAAGTTTTACGTCGGGTTTGCGGCATTCGGGCGCTTGCGCTTCGAATCGCGCCGCTGCTGTTGGCCGCAATTGGCGACGGGCCGCGCGCGCTGGCCAGCTCATTCGTCCAGATGGAATTCAATGTCGCGGCGGCCACTCGCCAGCGAGATGCCATTTTCGTCGAGCTGTTCGATGACCGGCCGCTGACAACGAACAACTTTCTTCAGTACGTCAACGGCGGGCACTACAACCTGAGCCTGATGCATCGCCTGGCTGTCGATGCGTCACACGTCGGCGTGGTACTGCAGGGCGGGGGATTTCATCCAGTGTTTCAAAATGAGGGGCCTCCGCTCAATACGTCGCTCAATCCTGAAGCCCAAGTCGATTTGGATAACAATCCCGCCACTCCGCTTCCCACGGTGATGAATGAAGCCGGCTTGCAGCCGTTGCGTTCGAATCTTCGCGGTACGCTTGCCATGGCCAGATTGGCCGGTCAGCCAAATAGCGCCTCCTCACAATACTTCTTTAATATGCGAGACAACGTAGGGCTCGACACAACGGACGGCGGTTTTGCCGTGTTCGGCAAAGTCGTGAGTGACGGCATGACGCTCATCGATCTCTACGACGGCCTCGCAATCATCAATATGAATCAGGACGCCAACAACGACGGCGTGCGCGATCCCGGGCCGTTCTTTCGCGACCCGTCGGACGGCCTGCCCGCGTTGATTAACGCGACCAGTTTCATTCCGCTCACTTTAATACGGGCCAAGCAGATCAACTATTATGGAAGCGGCCCGGTGGATGTTCCTGGCGGCGAGTTGAATACGGGCGGCAGGGATGCGTTCATCGATGCGGGCGCCGTTATTGCTGGCACCGCGCCGCTGACAATTGCAGCCGGGCGAACGCTGGGTGTTCGCGAGGGCACCATACTGCATCGGACGCTAATCAATCGGGGAACGGTGGCGCCCGGTTTGGACATCGGTCCGCTCGCCGTCGATGAGTATGAGCAGTACATAACGGGAACGCTTGAAATTCAACTCGCCGGCACCATGGTTGGGACGCAGTACGACCAGTTGAATGTGGCCGGCATTGCGTTTTTGAATGGCAACTTGGACATTTCGCTTGTCGGAGGTTTTGTGCCCAAGCACGGCGATACTTTTCACGTGTTGAATTCGGCTACGGGACTTGTTGGCAATTTCATTGGCGGCGACCTGCCGATGCTCGCGGGCGGACTGGTATGGAGCTATAACCGCACGCTGAATGGGCTCTCGCTGAGCGTTGCGCGTGCCGACTTCAATCGCAATGGCGTCGTCGATGCGGCCGATTTCATTCTGTGGCGTAAGACATTCAATCAAACGGGCGTTGGCCTCCTGGCCGACGGAAATGGCGACGGCAAGGTCGACGATGCCGACTACCAGATTTGGCGGAGCAATTTTGGGAGCATCGCCGGCACGCCGCCGGCGACGGGCGCGTTGGCCGGTGCTCCGGTCCCCGAGCCGGCGACGGCCTGGCTATTGCTTGCCGCATTCGCCGCCGCCAATCGACGGTGCCGCCCTTCTGTGCGGAATTCCCGCTGCAAATAGAGCGGTTAGCGGCGCGATTTGTCCTGTAGTGGTCGCGCCGAGCGAGCTCGGCCGCTAAATTCGCCCTCTTGGCGGTTCCTCCGGCCGCGCATGCCGGCTTGCGGCATGGCATTTTCTATGTCACGATTTGCGTTTGCCCGCAACCACCTTCGAACGCTATCAGTTTCATGTCCAGCATCATCAAACAGCGACTCGCTGCCGGCCAGATCGTGCGCACCATGCACGTGAGCGGCATGATCAATCCGCGTGCCGTGGAAATGGCCGGCCGCGTGGGGAAGTTTCATGGCATTTGGGCCGACCAGGAACACTCGGCAATTTCGCACACACAGCTCGAGTTGATCCTGATCGCCTGCCGGGCGGCCGGGATCGATGCGTTTGCACGCGTGGCGCCGACCGATTACGCGACGGTGATGCGGCCAATGGAAACCGGCTGCAGCGGCGTCATGATCGCCCAGGTGCGCACGATGGCCGAGGTGGAGCAGGCCGTGCGCTGGGCCAAGTATCCGCCGGCAGGCGTGCGCGGCTTTTTCGGCGGCAACGTCGAAACAGAGTTCGGCAACATCGACATGGCGACCCACGTCGCTAACGCCAATCGCGATCGGTGGGTGGCAATCCAAATTGAAACGCCGGAGGCCGTGGAGATTGTCGAGCGGATTGCGGAGAGCAAGGGTGTGGATTGGCTGTTCGTCGGGCCGGCCGATCTTTCGGTAACGCTGGGCGTGCCCGGCAACTTCTTGCACCCCAAATGCGTGGACGCTTTGAAGCGCGTGTCGGCCGCCTGCAAGAGCGCGGGCAAAGCTTGGGGCACGCTGTCGCGCGACCCGGAACATGCGATTCGCTGCCGCGAACTGGGTTGCCAGCTGTTTAGCATCTTTGGTGACAGCGATTGCCTGCGGGCAGGGCTCGAGGCGCTCGAAGAGCGGTTTGCTTCGCTGATGGACTAAGAGAACCTAACAGAATAAAACCGCCAAGCAGGCCAAGAAGTCTAAAATCCCAAGATGTTTAATTGGCGATCTTGGCGAACCTGGCGGTTTAATTCATTCTGTTAGACGGCCTAAGTAGATCAGGCTTTCCAGCCTGACGAATCCTTTGAAAAGCTTATGTCACGCTGGAAAGCCTGACCTACGGAGAATGTCATGACGCAACGATCGCAGCTTGAAAACATCTACGAAGTCAAGACGGCGCTGGCCGACAAGTATGAGCGCCTGGCCCGCAAGCGGCGCAGCAAACCGGCCCGGGCCACGCTGCTGCGCCATGCCGAGCGATTCCGCCATCAGGCGGAGAACGCCCGCAAAGGCTTTTCCAAATGAACCCTGTTTCTGCAGGCCCCGCGGCGCCGCCGGTTGAACCCGCGCCGGGCGGCGCCACGGCTCCCCCCGTCGACCCACGGCTGATGACTCCGTCGCTGGCCGTGGTGAAGCCGCCTGAGCATCAGAGCTTCTGGCTGTGGGTGATGTGCCTGACGGGCGTCGACTACTTCAGCACGCTCGGCTATCAGCCGTCGATTGCGTTCGAGGCCGTCGGAATGCTCGCGCCGCTGGCCACGATCCTGCTCGTTGGCGTAACGCTCGGCTGCGCGCTACCGGTATATGCCTATGTTGCTGGCGAGTCGCCGCATGGGCAGGGATCCATTGCGATGCTCGAGCGCCTCCTCTCTGGCTGGACAGCCAAATTCCTGGTTCTCGTTTTACTGGGATTTGCCGCAACTGATTTCGTCATCACGCAAACGCTGTCCGCGGCCGACGCGGCAGAACATCTCATTCATAATCCGCTCTGGGCTGAAACACCGGACGTCCTCCATAGTCAGATGCTCGTCACGATGTTTCTGCTGGTTCTGCTGGGCGGGATGTTCCTGCGCGGGTTTCGCGAGGTGATCGCGCTGGCGGTTGTCATCGTGGGTATTTACTTGCTGTTGAACCTGATCGTGCTTGGCAGCGGCATCAGTTACCTGTTGACCCATCCAAGTCGAGTGGCTACCTGGTACCAGGCTATTGCAATCGGCGACTGGCACATGGAATCCTCTGGGAGCGGTTGGCTCGCTGCGGCCATCGCATGCGTCTTGTTCTTTCCGAAATTAGCGCTCGGCTTGAGCGGTTTTGAAACCGGCGTCGCCGTGATGCCGCTTGTCCAAGGCGAGCCAACGGATGATCCAGAGCGACCGGCGCACCGCATTCGAAACACGCGCAAGCTGCTCGCCACGGCCGCGATCATCATGTCGTTCATGCTGCTTGGCTCCAGCGTGGTCACAACGATGGTGATCAATCCGGACGCTCTGAGGACCGAAGGTCGGGCGGCGAATCGTGCCCTGGCGTTTATTGCCCACGGCGAAACCGTGGCGTATATCAATCCGATGTTCGGACATGTCTTCGGGACCATCTACGACATCAGCACGGTTGCGATCCTGTGGTTTGCCGGCGCCAGCGCGATGTCGGGGTTGCTCAACCTGGTGCCGCGTTATTTGCCACGATATGGGATGGCGCCGAAGTGGGCTGAGGCCGTTCGCGCGCTGGTGGTGGTCTTCACAGCGGCCAACCTGTTGGTGACCTGGATCTTTGACGCCAGCGTCGTGGCCCAAGGCGGGGCATACGCCACGGGTGTGATGGTGCTCATGACGAGTGCCGGAGTGGCCGTCGTCATCGACCAGTGGCGAAAGCGCGCGGGCAGCGGCTGGCAACGAATTCATAAAGGATACCTGGCCGCCACGCTGATCTTCTTTTACACGACAACGGCGATCATCATCGAAAAGCCGGAAGGAATTAAAATCGCCAGCGCGTTTATCGGCGCAGTGCTTGTGTTCTCGATGATCTCGCGCACGCGTCGCAGCACCGAGCTGCGGTTCGAGAAGTTCGACTTCGTCGACGAACATTCGCGGCTTTTGTGGGACGCGCTACGGCACCTGGAATTCCCCGTGCTCGTGCCGCATCGGCCGGGGCACCA
>DASXWB010000398.1:0-2679 GCA_036503915.1 Lacipirellulaceae bacterium
TGGTTCGCGAGATGCGCGATGCGCTCGACGCCGAACTGCGCCGGCGCGGTGCCGCGCAAGTCCCATTCGGCAAGAAGCACGGCCTGGGCCAGAACAAGCGCAGTGACGCGGGTTCGCCGGCTGCCGAGTTCCCTCCGCAGCTCTTGCACGATTCCAGTCAAAAATAGTCGCTGCCCGCGGGCGTGTCCCTGGGGCAATTTTCGCCGAAGAATTGGCGAAATCTTCGGCGGCTGTTAAATTCACCGGAAATCTTGCGACTTCAGCCAACGGACGCCTACAGCGTTCGCAGGAACGCTACGAGCGATGCCTTTTCGTCCTGGGTCAACTTGGTCTGCAGCACCAGGTTGAAGAACTCGACCGTGTCTTCGAGCGTGAGCAGGCGGCCATCGTGATGATACGGCGGCGAGTCCTTGATGCCACGCAGCGTGAACGTCTTAATCGGGCCGTCCTGCATACTGAACTGGCCGGCAACTGTTTCCGGCGTGTAGAACCGCTCCAAATGCAGGTCCTTCATGTTTTGGTCCATGAAAAATGGTGGAGCGTGGCATTCGGCGCAGCGGCCTTTGCCGTGGAATATCTTCTCGCCGGCCAGTTCCTGCTCGCTTGCCTTGCCGGGAATCAGCCGGCCGAAAACGTCAAGCTTCGGCGCCGGCGGAAAGTCGAACATGTTTTGCATCTGCGCCATCATCGCCACTTGGGACGACCGGTCGGGCAGGTGCAGGCCCTTCTTGGCGGCGGTGACCTGGTCGCCGTCGAAATAGGCCGTGCGCTGCTCGAACTCCGTAAAATCCTCGACGGAGCGCAAGCTACGCTTCGATCCGTGGATTTGCTGGGCGAACATGCCGCGCAGACTTACCGTTTCGATGCGGAACCGATTTGGCTGCGGACGCGTGTCGGGATTCAAATGGAACGTGGCGTTTGTGTGGCCGTTGACGTGACAATCCAAACACGTGACGCCGAGGCTCGCGTCCTTCACCTTGCGGTCTTCGGTCTGGTTGAACTGCTGTTGGGGGAAGGGCGTCAGCAACAGCCGCATGCCTTCCATCTGCACGGGCGTGACTTTGCCGTGTAGCAGCCGGTAGTAGTTCTTGATCGTGAGGACTTCGCCCTTGGTGACGTCGCCCAGATCGGGCCGGCTCGTGAAAAACATCGGCGGCGGAAACTCGGGCGTCATGTGATCGGGCAGATCGAAGTCGACGTCGAAGCGCTGCAAGTCGCGGGCTTCGGCCTTTTGAATGGCATCGATCTGTTGCTTGGGAAACACCATGCCGCCCGTGGGGTGTTTCACATGGGGCAGCGGTCGGAAGCCGTGCGGAAACAGGTTCTGCTGTTTGATCTCGTCGGGCGTCATCTGCGAGAGTTGATCCCAAGTGGCGCCGCCGTGCAATTTCACGCGCACGCCTTGCTGCACGGCTTTGCGGCCGCCGGACATCTGCACGTTCGACGCGTTGTTGCGCAGGTCGTAGCGGCTTTCAAGCAGCGCCTTCTGGGCGTTTGCAACCTGCTCTTTTTCCGCCGTATCCTGCTCGAGAATCTCCTCGAAGGTCTTGGTGGGCACGACCGGCATGAACGTGTTTTCGGCCGGCGGTTGCGGCGCCCGCTGAGGGGCCTGTCGCCGTTGAGCGACCGTCGAGGTGACCGCGATCGCGGCAGCGCAGCAGAATACGACACAAGTCACTGCGTAACGAAACATTGATCGGGAGCAATTCATGTTGGGACCTCCTGGTGCGAACTCGTTGTAAAGAACCAAGGCGATGCGAGCCCTCGGTCGCAGCCCCCCCGACGTGAACAATAGAATGAGCACTTTTGGGCCGCAAATCAAGGGTTCAGCCGGCGGACGCCGGCTGGAAAGGTGGCTTGAAGCAAGTCGCGTGCCGGTGAAAAGTGGGGGGTGGTCCCCGCCGCCGCTGCCGGAGTGGGCAACAAAGAAGGCGCGAAGCGCACGCACCTCGTCTTGGGCGATGCCACCTGGCTTCGCGTTGCAGCGCTCGCAGCGCGTGTTGCGGCAGGAACTACGGGCTGCGACTGCGACTCAACCAGGCGTCGATCGACCATCGACCAGCGCCAACGATCAATAAGAACAACGACCCCAGCAGCATGGACCAGTCGGTGCGGGCCTCGTGGGCCATCTTCCAGAAGCCTTGTTGCTGAAAAATCTCAAATTTTGTCGTGTAGATCGCCGTCAGCATGATCACGATGAGCGGAATCACCGCCAATCGAGTCATCAGGCCCAATAGCACAAGGACGCCGCAAGCAATCTCGAAGCAGGCCACAAATTGCGCGACAAGCTCCGGCGACTCGAAGCCGATCTTCGCGAACCGGCCAGCGCCCACTTCAGCCGGAAACAAGAACTTCTGAATCCCCTCCGAAAGGAACACCGCGCCGACCATCAGACGCACGAGGACAACGGCGGCCGGGGCATGGGTCGTGGCGATGCGCTTCAACATGTTATTTGCGTTCGTAGTTCGATTATCGCCGCGAAGATGATACGATGTTGAGCTATGTCACTGCCGTCCCCATGCGATGGAGAATCAAGCGATGATGCCGCATCGATTCCAATTGTTATTGACGCTTTCGACGGGTGTTTTTCTGGGCGCCGCGGGGAATGCCCTCCTGCACCCGGTTGCAAACACGGCTGTTGCTGAAACAGCCAAGCCGGCGCCGGACGTGGCCACGTTG
>DASXWB010000399.1:0-2878 GCA_036503915.1 Lacipirellulaceae bacterium
GTCGGCTCGGCTCCAGCATCTCGACGACTGCTCTACGGCCTCTTCAGGCCGCTGCGGAAAGCTTCAGGCGTCTGAGGTAATGGATCAAGCTCGCAAAGGCCGGACGGGCACATGCTGCCGCGGCGGCATCAGGTTTGGCTCGTACCCAATAACCTGCGACGTAAACGGCCGATCAATCTTTGTATTGGCCCAGGGCCACAGCAAAACGACCCCTGAATCTTCTGATTGTCTTCGGAGATGCGCCCCGACACGAGAATGCCCACCAGTTCGCCATCTTCGTTGACAACCGGAGCCCCGCTGTCGCCTTGAATGGAATCGGCTGCAATGTGGATCTCCTGGGCACTTGCATCGAGAACCCGAGTCAATCGGTCGCGCAACTGCTGGCTCATAGGAAAGCCGGCCGTTCGCACACGCTCGCCAGCGCGCGGCGGACGCGTGGCGACCCGCATTGGAGGAACTTTGGCGCGATATCCCGCATGGAACTCCAATAGACTGCAATCGCATTGCACATCCACGGCGGCAGCCGTGGTAGTGAACCGCCTGCCGTTGTACGCCTGCACAATGAATCGTTGCCCAAGTTGAACCGGCGGACTGCCGGCATGGCCGTGCGCAAACATTGCAACGTAAGTCTTGCCATCAACGTCGATAATTGTGCCTGTGCCGCCTCCCTCAATGCGGACAATGCGAGGGTCTCGCCAGCGCACTTTTTCGGGCACGAGCATTTCGCGCTCATACTCCCGCGCGGGCGTAAGCAACACGCCTGTCGGCGCGTCGAGATTGCCGCCGTATTTCCGGGCGCCTCCCAGCAGCCCGCATGGCCCAAGGGAGGGTCGCGTGGCGGCCAGTTTGCCACTGACCACGGGCCGTGTGCACACCTTGTTGCCGGACGCGTCGAAGTAGCACATCGCCTGGCCGCAACCTTGGCGGCAGAGCACGAGCCATGCCGCGGTGGCAATCGTGGCACTAAACAGTCGGAATTTCAGCGCAGCGCTTGTCATCATCGCTCTTCCATCCGGTCGATTCGAGACTTGAGTTCGTTAACTCAATATCGCAACTCGTGGTTGTCGAATTGTATCGTTGAGACGGGATCCATCACGTAATCGACCCGATCCAGCACCCTTTTTGTACACCAGCATTTCTTAATGTCTACAAGCAGTTTCAAAACCGCCTCGGAGAGAGGGACAGCCTCGGAGAGGGAGACCATCCCGGAGCGGATGGTGCCCGGCACATTTTGCTCCGCGGAGTGCGCACGACCATCGCGGCGATGGTGTTCGGCCAGTCCCCGGCGGTTTTGAAACTGGTTCCAGTAGACGCGCGAGTGGATTGAC
The DNA here is from genome assembly GCA_036503915.1 of Lacipirellulaceae bacterium. GTDB lineage: Bacteria > Planctomycetota > Planctomycetia > Pirellulales > Lacipirellulaceae > JABDGM01. The sequence continues at coordinate 1,329 of DASXWB010000399.1, forward strand.
CCTACTCGCGCCAACCCGCGTACAAAGCCTGCACCGGGCGGTCTAGATGGTTCGCTGAATACTTCGCCAATAGGATCGGCGTTTCTTCCGGCGGGTTCGATTCCCGCCGCCACTTTGGTCGCTCGCCGCCATGCGGCGACTTTTCACGAGAACCCTTGCCACGGCGAGGGTTTTTTATTTGCGCATATTGTACGCAAATATAAACTCACTTAAATAATGGAAGAACGAAAACGCGGAGTGAACCAATGGCCAACAAAACGTCCAAGAAGTCGGCGAAGGTCGCTCGCCGCTCGCCACGGCGAGTAAACTCAGACAAGGCGGGCGGCCAAGGCGAGCGATCCACCGCGACCAAGCGCAAGGCTCCCTTGGCGGGCGCGAAGCCAAAGCTTCTCTCAGGCGGCAACCCTCAGATCGCGAAGGCGGACGGCGACGCCCCGGTGCAGGCCTACATTGCGGCCATGCCGGGCTGGAAACAGGGCGTCGGGCGCCGCCTCGACGCGCTCATCGTGCGCACCGTGCCCGGCGTGCGCAAGGCCGTCAAGTGGAACTCCCCGTTCTACGGGTCGCCGCGTCGACAGGACGAGGGCTGGTTCCTCAGTTTTCATTGCTTCACGAAGTACGTCAAAGTGGGTTTCTTCCGCGGCACGTCGCTTCGCCCGCTCCCACCCGGCGAGTCCAAGCAGAAGGAAGTGCGCTACGTCGACATTCACGAGGACGACCAGCTCGACGAAACTCAATTCGCCGCTTGGGTGAAGCAAGCCAGCGGGTTGCCCGGCGAACGAATGTGAGCGGCCAGTGTGATAAGCTGGTTCGACATCGATGTCGCTGATGGAAACGAATTGCGATGGTACCAAGTGCTCCCTAGCGACGCTTAAGTGACGTACGGTGCGACAAGTACCATGAAGAAAGCCGGTTCTAGTCACTCGGGGTGCGAACGCCCATGAAGCTCTCGGCGTACATCATTACCGTTGACGCCGGTTTCGCGCCGAACCCTTTCGGCCGCTACTGCACGCTCGCCTGCTGCAAGCCGACGATTCGCCGCATGGCCGAGAAGGACGACATCGTGATTGCCTGCGCGTCGTCGCGCGCTGCGAGGCCCGGTCACCTTGTTTATGCAATGCGTGTCAAAGAGGTTATCCCGTACCAGGAATACTGGCGGGATTCGCGCTTTGCGCCGAAGAAGCCGTCGAAGAGAACAGCCATTAGCCGACGGGGGGACAACATTTGGCGCCAAGACCGCGCCGGGAAGTGGCATGTCCTCCCCGGCGCGTGCCATGACGACAGCGCCCGCGAACGGGATACTGGCGGCATTAACGCTCTCGTAGCGACGGAGTTCTTTTATTTCGGGCGCAGCGCCATTCGCGTTCCCTCGCGGTTCACAGACATGCTCGCTGAAACGCAAGGCCACAAGAACTCTCGTGACCGGAAAAGGATCGACCGCTTCTGGGATTGGGTTTCAGAGGTTGCCCCGAGATCGTGCCGCATCGACTATCCGTCGGACTTCACCGAAGACGGCTGTCGCAGGCAAGTCACCGAGATTGAAGTGGACG
>DASXWB010000400.1:0-2388 GCA_036503915.1 Lacipirellulaceae bacterium
GACGGTTCGGGCCTGATTGCGTCCGGGATGCGACTGTCCGTGCCGGACCACGCCAGCAGTTGTCGTTGCCTCAGCGGGAGTGGACAATCCAAATAAGGATGTTGCCGCGCCGACGTGCCAAATGCGGCCACGACGCGACGATGAAACTCTTCGTTGCTGATGCCTACGATGCCGCTCGCGATTAAGGCGGTCGCGCGAGTCGTGAAGTCGCCGTGCCCGGCGCTTTCCCAGGCCACCTCGCGAGATAGACAGGCTGAAAATACGACCTCCCGCATTAAGTCGGGACCGCGATCTACGGCCGCTCGGCCGCTTGACGCAGCACTGCGATATTGTAAATGCGCGGCTTTCATTTCTGGGGTCGCTTCCATAAAGCGTGGCCGGTCCGCGCCACTCCGACTCTGAGGCGAGGTGCCTACTGCGAACCGCGAAATCGTGCCCGAGTGACAGCAATCGATGAAGCACGTGACACTCACGCCGTCGGGAATGTGGCGAAAAACCGACGAGACGTCGTCATCGATTACGAAAGCTCCGCTAGCGAAATCATGTGGGCAAAGTGCTTCGTCCTGGGCGGTGTCCTGACCGATTTCGTCTTTGTTCGCGTCCGGCAGTTGCGTGCCGTGCCCGGCGAATTGAAAAACAACGATGTCGCCGGGATGACTGCCCACAATCAAGTTCTCAAGGCTGGAAAGAATGGCGCGTTGAGTCGCCTGACCATTACGCAGGATCGTCGTTTCAAATCCCAATCGCGTTAGTGTCGCGGCCCAACTTTCGGCATCCGCGACGCAGCCATTTAACGGGGCTGTCAGATAGTCGTTGATTCCGATGCACAAAGCGCGGCGTCTGCTGGGCGTGATGGGACCGGCGGCGGCTGATGTTCCAGCAACGACGAAGGTTGGCGCCAACGACGGCGTTCCTGGCAGCACGACGGGTTGGGGCGATATTGCCGGCGCGTTGTTAAGGATAGCACGCTGGCTGGCCTCACATTCTTGAGACAACGTGCTCGGGAGCGGCTGGATTTGTTCCCGCTGCAGAATCCACCGTGTGACGCTATTCATGGTCGCGGGATCGTTATCGAAACAACCATGAGTTTTGGACGTGCTCGCGCGATTTCCATCCGTGTTCCGGCTCACAGAGAAAATCACCTCATCCTTGCCAGGTGCAGTCCCGCTCAACCCGAACAGCTTTGCTAGCTGAGTATCGCCTTGCAAGGATTCTTCGAGTCCTAAAATAGGCGTCTCTCGCGTGGGCTCAAGTGCATAGTAGATCATGTACAGCAACGACTTGCGATAAACTTGGGCAACATTATCCTCCAGCTCCCAGTCCTTAGTCATCGTATAGATGCGTAAGACGTCGATGCCCTTGCCCTCTCCCATCATTCCGTTGAGCTTCTTTTTAAACACGTCGGTACGCACGGCAGGCGCGAGAAAATGAACTGATTTGAACGAACGCACCCCCAAGGAATTCGCTCGATTGAGGAACCAGGAATGGAAAATACTGCCCGCGCTATGGCCGACGGCATGCAGTTCCACCGCCGAACCGTGGGCCGCGCAAAATGTGTTGAGCAGATCCGCGACGAAGGAGGCCCCGCCACTCTTCGCGCTGGCGCGTTCTGCGCTACGCTTCATCCCGGACCAAACGGTCAGCGGACCTGCCCTTCGGGCGACGGCTTCGACCGCTCGGTCGGAAATGTCTGTGAGTCCGCGCTGCGCTTCGGCCTGTACTTCGCGCGACCCGCGCAGCAGTTGGGAAACCGTTTCCAGGAAGCCGGTGTGCCAAACGAAATGAATCGGGTAGATTTCGTTGGAAATCCACCAGGGAATTTGTTTTGCGGCCATTTGCAGGCCATGATGCTCGTTGTGCAGCCCGCCGTGACAATAAAACATGATCCGCAGCGGGCGATTTTCTCGTTGTGCGACTACAAGGGCCTCGGGAAGAGACCGCTCGAAAATCGCGGTCACATCACTTGCGCTCGTTGGAAGCAGGCCTTCATCGGAGAACTCTCCTTGAACAAGACTGACGACGTGTCGCCGCAGCATCTGCTTGATTTCCGCCGTCAATGGAATCTCCGTACCCGGCCCGCCACCGCCGCGCGCTTGATTTGGAGTCGGTTCGACATGTATCGATCGGCCGGAGTACAGATGCGATTCCTCGAACGTCATTTGTTCGTCGGCGGGCTCGGCACTGCTGGGATCAGCCGGGCCAGCGACGGCCGTTGCCGCAGCGATTCGGATTTTCTCGATGCGCTGCCTTGCGTCATTATATTTATCGTCGAATTCCCTCGTCTCGCCTTGCCGCGAAGTCTCCGCCGCGCTTTTGCGAAGCTTTGACTTACGATCGGCGGCTTCCGCCAGGAGCTGTTCCCAATCGACTGCCGTACCCGGGCACGAA
>DASXWB010000401.1:0-5506 GCA_036503915.1 Lacipirellulaceae bacterium
AGCGCAAACGTCGAACCAAGGTCCTAGCAAGCTGCCAGACAAAACTCGTACCAATCCCGTCTGTTTTTTTAGGCTCGGAACGTGCACGGATAGGCTTGAAAAAAGACGGCTGTGATGCTGGCACATCGGCGACGTCCGACAGTCGGGTCGCTTCACGGCCAATGTGGAGGCGATGCGTCCGTTGAAATTGATCGCGATGAACTTGCCCACGAATCGCTGAAGCGTCCAGCCCGACCCCGACTACGTGGAAATACTGTCGCGGTGTTGGCATTCAATTTGCGGCTCCATGCGACGGGGTCACACTAGCACGGGCGGCCAATTTCAGGCCGAATGAGAACGAAGGAGCACGAAATGGCTACGCAAGACACGGTGATGGGAAATTGGCGTCAACTCAAGGGCAAGGTCAAGCAGCAATGGGGCCAGCTTACAGATGATGAGTTGCAGCAAGCAGAAGGCAACTACGACCAGCTGGTCGGGTTGATTCAGCGAAAGACGGGCCAGGCACGAACCCAGATCGAGCGCACACTGCACAAATTCAGCGAAGAAGGCGAAGGCATGCTGCAGCATGCGGCGGGCGCGGCTCGCGATTACGCGGGCCAGGCCGGACACGCCCTGCGCGATGCGAGCGAGCGGGTGCGCGAGGGGGCGATGTACGGTTACGAAGGCGCCCACGATATGCTTCGCCGCCATCCGACCGAGTCGGTCGCCGCCGCGTTCGGCACCGGACTTTTGATTGGTTTATGCATCGGATTGATGGTCAGCTCTGGCTCGGACAATTAAATTAGCGTCGAGCTGAAGGTCTGACGAAAGGCGAGGCCGGCGGACTTCTGGCAGGGCTCCGCCGGCCTCCGACGAAGATTGTGATTATGATGAAAAAAGTCGCGTCCGCTCTGCTGCTGTACTCCGCAATAGCGATCAATGGTTGCTCGGGAAACGTTGAAACTACGGATGATTCAACGCGCGTCGAGACCGATCTCCCGAAAGTGGAGGTGGGCGACCGGAAGCCGGATCTTGATCCCAGCACGGACGACGACATCGACGTCGACACGCCGGCGCCCGGCGACAATTGAGCGCGTCTGCTTTTCAAATGGCCTACCTCTATCGCGTTGTGGCGCTCTCGGTTGTCGCAACGATTGCGACTTGCGGCGCGGCGTTCGCTGTCGAGCCGCTGCCCAACGCGCATGCTCACAATGACTATTGGCATGAGCGTCCGCTCACCGACGCGCTGGATCGCGGATTCACAAGTGTCGAGGCGGATATTTTCGTTGTCGATGGCAAGCTCGTCGTGGGCCACGCCCGGGACGAGCTGAAACCTGAGCGCACGTTGGAATCGCTATATCTGGAACCGCTGGCACTCCGCGTGAAAGAGAACGGCGGACGCGTTCACCAAGGCGGCGAGCGATTTTTCCTGCTGGTCGACATCAAGAGCGACGCACAAGCCGCGCTGGCGCCTGTAAACGAGGTGCTTTCGAAATATGCCGACATGCTCACCGTCGTGGATAGGGGCAAAGTGAAGCACGGTGCGGTGACGATTGTGATCAGCGGCAATCGACCTATCGCTGAGTTAGAAAGCGCGAAGCTTCGGTATGCCGGAATTGACGGCCGCTTATCGGACTTGGACAGCAACCGGCCGTCGCATTTGATGCCGATGATCAGCGACAACTGGACGAGTCACTTCAAGTGGCGAGGCGATGGCGAGATGCCCGCAGAGGAGCGGGGCAGATTGAAGGAAATTGTCGACAAGGTGCACGGGGCCAGGCGAATTGTGCGTTTCTGGGGCACGCCGGAAAATGAAGCCGTGTGGCGCGAGCTGCGTTCTGCCGGAGTCGACCTCATTGGCACGGATCAACTTGATCGGCTCGCGACGTTTCTGCGCAATGAGGGTCAATGAAAAGTCAGCACACGGCAACACATGTGTGCTAGACGTTTTGGTTGCTTTTCTGGCTGCTGTCGCCATACGATTCAGTGAGCATTTGTTCCACGAACGGCAGCGCTCGCGAATCCATGCGCAGCTTATTTCCAATTGCAGTCGAGACGGCGGACATCCGGGCGATTCCGGGGCTGAGCTACCTGCGCGACTACATTTCAACAAGGCGGGAAATGGCGTTGGCGGCGGCCATCGACTTGGAGCCATGGGACACCACGTGGAAACGCCGCCGGCAACTGTATGGTTGGTCGTACGGCCGCGGTGGCGAGCCGGTGCGCCCCATTCCGGCGTGGGGCCTTCGACTTGCCGAGCGCATGCACCAGCACGGATTCAGCGATCGGCCGTTCAACCAGATGCTGGTCAACGAGTATTTGCCGGGGCAAGGCATCTCGCTTCACCGCGATTATGAGCCATTCGATCGAACAGTCGTGTCGCTGAGCCTGCTGTCGCCGTGCGTGATGGACTTTCGCCATGCAAAGAACGAGCGGCGCGAATCGCTCGTGCTGGAGCCGCGCAGCCTGCTTGTGCTGAGCGATGAGGCCCGTTACGAATGGCAGCACGGCATCGCCCCGCGCAAGAAAGATCGCTGGCATGGCGGCGTCATTGAGCGCGGCCGGCGGCTTTCCGTGACGTTTCGGCTGGCGAAGGAGAAGGGTTAGCCGAAAACTGAGGGTGCCACTGCTAACTTGTTAGCAGTGCCACGAGCAATGGTTGCCTTGCGGTATCAGTACGAGTGGCGGCAGGGAAGAGTCGCAAGATACACTGCTGGACAAGCCAGCAGTGGCACCCTAGTTCCGAAAATTACGGAACGTCGTTGTTCGAATTCGGCTTGATGTAGCGGATCCATAGGCCGACGAGGATCAGCGCGCCGCCCACCAGCGTCCACCACGCAGGCGGATCGCCCCAGGCCAGAAATACCCAAACGGGAACAAGGATCGGCTCGATCATCCCGATGCCGGTCGCCTCGTGACCCGGAATTCGCTTGAGGCCGTTCGCGAACAGAACGTACGGCAGGCCCATCTGCAGAATGCCGAACGCGGCGAGGAACAGCCACTGGATGCCGCTGGGAAAGTGCGAATCGGCGAAGGCCAGCGGGGCCAGAACGAGTGCGGTCACTAGGTGATTCAATGCCGCCAGCCAGACCGCATCCAGCGCCCGCAGTTGCCGCAGCGCGAGCACAACGCCGGCGTAGAACAAGCCGGATACGAGCGCCCATCCGACAGCATCAAGCGCCTGCCCGCGCGATTCGAAAAACAGGATGAAGCCCACGCCGGCCGCGACAAAGGCAATGAGGAGCCAGTCGCGCCATCCGGCCCGCTCGCGAAACACAAAGACGCCCACCAGCAGCACCCACACCGGCGCAGTGGCCTGCAGCCAGATGGCGTTGGCGGCGGAGCCGCGCGACATCGCCGTGAGGTAGGTGAAATTCATGGCGGCAAACATGGCCGTCATCGGCAGAAGCTTCCACGTCCAGCGCGGCCGGCGAACGAAGGGCCACAGCACGAGGCAGGCGAAGACAGCTCGCCAGAAGGCGAGCGTGGCCCCGGTCCAGCCGTAAAAGTACGGCGCCTTGGCGAAGAAGCCGCTGGTGCTCCAGAGCACGGCGGAAGCCAGCACGAGAAGGCGCGCCTGCCAGAGCTGCCGCGTCGCGGCGAGATCATCGCGGCCAATGGTATGCGAGTCGTGCGGCAGAGTTGGGCCTCAAGTTGGAGCTCCAATATAAAGCATTTCAAGTTTGGCTGAAGCGGGTGTCTGTGGGCTCGCCCCGGATGTTGAGGGAACTGGGGCATTGGCCCAGCCACGCTTCGCGAACAGCAGCGATGTCCGCCCCAAGGTTAGGTCGTGTCAGGGCGGCCCGCCAGGCTCACGAAGTCTCCAGGCGGTCGTACCAAGTTCGCTTCAAAATGGCCGAAGTCATCACAATGACGGCGACGCAAATCGCGGCCGCATTCCAATAATGGATCACAACGTAGATCGGCAGCGCCACGAACGCAGTCTGCCACACGATGCCGACGATGACGTTGAATATATCTCTGGCGAAGTTTCGATTGGGCTGAAACGACGGGTCGCGGCGCTGGGCCGCTTCGCGCACGGGCCCCCACCATCCCCACGGCCGCGTACGCGTATAGAAGTGGATGAGCACGTCTTCGCGCTCGGGTGGTGTGAGATAAGTACCTAACAAAGTGCCAACGAGCGAAACTACCAGCAACATCGGAAAGGCCATAAGGTCCAAATTCATCGTTGTGGGCGGCCCGCTATGTGTTAGCGAGACCAAGTAGATCACTGGTTGCGCCATCCACTCTTTGAACTCGGGGAAATGGACTCCCGTCACAATCTCAACGCCGGAAAACAACATCAACAGGGCGCAGCCGATACCGGTAATCATGCCCCAGAAGTAGCCGAAGCCGTTCAACCGCCACCAGTACCACTTCAAGATATTGGCAGCAGCATAGCCGCCCCACAATCCAGAAACTATCCAATCGACCCATTCCGCGACGCTCGGGCGGAAATACCCGGCGGCGCAACCCACTACGACCACAACGACCGATGCCGCGTAACTCGCGCGAATATACTCTCGCTCCCCTGCCCCGCTGCGTAAGTAACGCTTGTAACAGTCGTTGACTAAATATGCCGCCGCGGCATTGATTGTGCCGGAAAACGTCGACATGAACGCGGCCAGCAGGCCGGCGATTAAGAGACCGGCCAAGCCAACCGGTACGAAGTCGCGAATCACTATTGGCAACACTTGTTCCAGATCGATGGCCCCCTTCGCAGCGACACTGTCTTTCAAGAACAGCAGCGCCAAGACGGCGACTCCGGCGATCATGAAATACCGCGGTACGAAGAGGACTATGGTCACCAGGCCGCTCATCAGGGCGGCTTCGCGCGGGTTTTTGGCGGCGAGGATCCGCTGCATGTCGTAGTTCGGCGCCGGGCCAGCGGCGCTGAGCAGCACACCTTTGAACACCATCATCATGAAGAACGCGCCGAACATCGTGAAGCCGTCCTTCTCCATCTGGCGCGCCGCGGCGGGCATCAACTCCGACCAATTCAAATCGAGCATCCAACCGAACCACAGGTTCTGCCATCCGTCCGGCACAACCGCCGGGAGGGAACCGGGCGCGACCTGTTGCATGGCAATCAAGCCGAGTGCGACGGTAGCGACGATCATGATCACAAACTGAATCATGTCGGTGAGCACAACGCTATACAGCCCGCCCAACACGGTATAGAGCGTCGTAATACCGATGATGACTAGGGCATACGTGTTCGGCGTGAAAGCATCTGGCAGGAAGATCGCCGAAAACTTGGCGATGCCGACGAAGGCGTATCCAGTGAACGCGATGACGCTGACCAATGCAAAGAACACGACGCTGATTCGCGACGCCTCGGCGCTGCCACCGCTGCCGAAACGCATCGTGATCCACTCCGCCCCCGTCATGGCCCCAGAGCGCCGCAGCCAGGTTGAGAGATAAACCATCAGGAAGATCTGGTTGAACACCGGCCACAGCCAGGGGATGAACACGCTCTTGAGGCCATAGACGTAGAGCAGCGTTACCAGCCAGATCGTGCCGGAGA
>DASXWB010000402.1:0-16531 GCA_036503915.1 Lacipirellulaceae bacterium
AGTACGCCCCACGTGTATTAGAATGAGTGGCGATGCTCCGCTATCTACGAACCGTCTGGTCCGTGCTGTGCCTCGCCACGTGCGTGTTGCTAATTGCCCTGTGGGCGCGAAGTTACCTGTGGACGGACCAGTTCATCCGAACAGGTTTCGACCGCCAACTATTTCGGGTGCACATCGATTGATGGACAGTTGATGTTTGGAAGGTCAAACGATCCATCCCTTGATGCAGCGTTTGGAAGGTATGGCCGAACGTGGATAAGGAGGGGATTTCCGCTGAAGAAATGGGATGAGGCGGTAGGTGGACCAGTCCCCTACTTTCCCGCTGCGCGCCCGCGAGGGATCGCATGCTGGCCGCGCTTCAGTAAGAATCCATACCGGTTAAGTGCGATCGGAGCCACTCATTACGAAGCTATTCTGCCGTTTTGGGTTCTCGTCCTGTTGACCGGCGCCATCGCCACGTTGTCATCGAATAAGCGGCGAGTCGGCCTGCGCATGTTAATAATTGCCATGCCGCTGACTTGGATGTTGCTTGGGATAGTACGCGCATTGGGATGATAGCGCAGTTTGATGGCATCGATGACATGTTATAATGGTAGTGGCATCGTCCTGCTTTTTTACGAGGGAGACCGTGCATGGCCAGCGTATCGACGCACTACAAATTCCTGGAAAGGAATCCGAAATCTTCGTACAAGCAGCTCTTTATCAAGGGACGGAAAATCCGTGCGCGGCAGCTCTATGGCGCGTACATGTCCGAGGAAGAGCCGCGAACCATTGAGCAGATCGCGGCTGATTACGATGTTCCGATCGAGGCGGTCAAGGAAGCGATTGCCTACTGCGATTCCGATCCGCCGGAGATCAGGGAGGATTTCGCGCGCGAAGAGGCGATTATGGAAGCCACAGGCATGAATGATCCCAACTACAAGTACCACCTCAATTATAAACTACTATCTCCTCAGGAAGTCGCCCGTATCTATCGTGAAGTGGAAGAACGGTTCGCCAAAGGAGCCGATGCAAGTGACACATGAGGTTGTATCTCGATGACGACTCCGTCGACCGGCTTCTCGTTCGGCTGCTTCAGAATGCTGGTCATGATGTGGAGCTGCCACGGCAGGTCGGATTTAGTGGCTTGTCTGACTCGGTGCATCTTCGACATGCAATCTCGGCGGATCGCGCGCTGCTGTCTGCGAATGACGACGACTTCCGAGAGCTCCACGAACTAATCCTGCAGGCAGGCGGTGAACATCCGGGAATTCTAATCGCGCGCTACGACAACGACAGGCGCCGGGACCTGACGCCGCGCGGAATTGTCATTGCCATTGGAAAGCTGCTCGCGGCCGGCGTGCCTCTCGAAAACGAGTTTATCATCCTGAATCAATGGCGATAATCAGTCAGGGGTTGCAGACCGCGGCGTGCCAAGCTGATGAATCCGGAAATCCCAATCGAACGTTTCGAAATCTTCGCCAGCGGGCTGGATCATCCGGAGTGCTGCGCGTTTGATCGCGATGGCAACCTTTGGGCCGGCGGGGAAGGTGGCCAAGTCTATCGGATTGACCCGTTGGGCAAGCCGGAGACGATTGCAAATCTTGGCGGCTTCTGCGCCGGATTGGCCTTCACGCCGGACGATCGCGAGCTGCTGGTCTGCGTCGCAGGCGTTGGCCTCGTGCGCGTCGCCAAGACAGGCGCACATCATGTGTTCGCCACAAGCGCCGGTGACCACAAAATCGTTGCACCAAATTATGTGTTGTTCGACAGCCGCGGGCGGATCTATCTGACGGACAGCGGAAAGTGGATGCAGCGACAAGGTTTTGTGTTGCGATTCGACCATGACCATCGCGACGATGGTGCCCGCCGCGGCGAAGTGCTTGCCGGACCGCTCGGATATGCCAACGGCCTGGCCTTAAGCGCCGATGAGAGGCATCTTTTCATGGTCGAGAGCGACAGCGACGCGGTCTTGAGGTTTGAGATCGGTCCGGATGATCAATTAAGAGAGCCCGAAGTGTACGCCAACGAAGTGGGCCGCTTTCCAGACGGCCTGGCAATTGACGTACAAGGTAATCTGTATGTCTGCTGTTATGCGTCGGATGAAATCTGGCGAATTACCCCGGATCGGGAAAAGACTTTGCTGGCCCATGATCGCTGGGGCATCCTGCTCGGCCGGCCCACGAACCTGGCCTTCGGCGGCGAAAACTTCGACGAAATTTACGTCGCCAACCTCGGCCGCTCTACGATTACCCACGCTAAACTGGGAATTATCGGCCAGCAGTTGGCAAACGGACAAAGATGACTCAACGCAAAGACGCCAAGGCGCAAAGGTATCATTCAGATGTATGCTTCGCGCCTTAGCGCCTTTGCGTGCGAGTTCATTGATCAAGGATTATGACTCCTCGACTCGAGAACAAGTTGGCGATCGTCACGGGCGCCGCGCATGGGATAGGCGCGAGCATTGCTCAGCTATTTGCGCGCGAGGGCGCTTGGGTGCTCGTGGCCGACCTGGATCGCCAAGCCGGTGAAGCGGTCGTGTCGGAAATCACTGCGACCGGAGGCCAGGCCAAATTTGCTCATACGGATGTGACTTCGCCCGATGACGTTGAGCGGGCTGTGCAAATTGCGGCGCAAAAATCGCAGCGCATCGACGTGCTGGTAAATAATGCTGCCCATCTTGGCGACTGGTATGACGTACTTCAAGCGACGCCGGAGCAATGGGACTACAGCTACTCGGTGACTCTCATGGGCGCCGTGCGTTTCACGCATGCCGTATTGCCGTGGATGATGCCGCATCACAGCGGCTCGATCATCAACATCGCCTCGGTCCATGGGCTGCGAGGTGGGCGCGCCTCGGCGGTCTATACCAGCATGAAACACGCGCTAATCGGCCTGACGCGCAGCACGGCATGCGATTTTGGCCCGCTCGGCATTCGCGCGAATGCAATCTGCCCGGGCGCAATTCGCACGCGTATTTCCCCACCGCCGGAAAGCGAGTTGCATCAGCGGCAGATCGCCAAATCGATGCTCTCGCGCACGGGCGAGCCGCGCGAGGTTGCCTGGGCGGCTGTATTCCTGGCGTCGGACGAATCCTCGTACGTCACCGGCATCACGCTGCCCGTCGATGGCGGATGGAGCGCGTTTTGAGCTACAAGGCCGGCACGGCAAACATTTGCATCACGCCCGATGAGCCGATGTGGCTGGCCGGTTATGCCGCGCGCACCGCGCCGGCGTGCGGCACGATATCAGATCTCTACGTGAGCGCGCTGGCGATTGAAGACGAAACTGGGCAACGTTTTGTGATGGCGTCGGCGGACATCATCGCCGTCACGCGCTCGGTCGCCAATGCGGCGGCCGACGCCGTTTGCAGCCGGCATCGTCTTTCTCGCTCGCAGCTTTTATTGACCGCGACGCACACGCACTATGGCCCGGAATTCCGGCCCGACAAGCAGGTTTTCTTCAACATTCCAGACCAGTGCGCGGCAGCATTCAAAAGCATCTCGAAGAAACTCGTCGCTGCCCTCGCGCAAGTGATCGATCAAGCGATTGCTGACCTCGAGCCGGCGAAGCTCTTTGCACGTAAAACATCCACCGGTTTCGCGCACAACCGCCGCCGCGTAGGTGCCGCGAGCCGAGCGGCACAACCTGATGCCGGTCCGCCTCAGCTCGGCGGACCTACCGCCTTTGACGTTGTCGATCATGACGTTCCCGTGCTCGATTGTGTGGACGCGATGGGCAATCGCAAAGCGATTGTGTTCGGCTATGCCTGCCATAACACAACGATCCCGCCCGACGACCTGCGCTACTGCGCCGACTGGGCCGGTTTCGCCCGCGAGGAGCTTCAGCAGGCCTACCCCAGCGCTACGGTCCTTTTCATCCCCGGTGCAGGCGCCGATCAAGACCCCGAACCGCGCGGCTCTGTCGAGCATTCGCGTCAACACGGCCAGGAGATCGCGCACGCCGTGCGGGACGCTCTCAACGGGCCCGGCATTGAGATCACCGGCCCGATTCGTGCCGAATCGAAGGATGTCGACCTGGAGCTCGAGCCGGTTTCACAAGAACGGCTCCGAAAAATGCTCGCTAGCGCCGATCCCCCGCAACGCGTGAAGGCCAGATTTCTGCTCGAAGCGATCGATCGCGGGGAAAAGCTGGTTACGTCCTACGCCGCGCCGGTGCAGGTCGTGCGCTTCGGAAACGAGCTACTCATCGTTGCGCTCAGCGGCGAGCCGGTGGTCGATTGGGCGCACAAGTTCAAGCAGGGAGCGTCGAGCGAAGAACAGGGAGTCAGACTGCGTTCTACAGGCTCCGTGCCCCCCAATCTCGGCTCCCCGCTCATCTGGGTCGCCGGCTATTGCAACGACATGTTCGGCTATCTTCCAACCCGCCGCGTGCAGTCCGAGGGCGGCTATGAGGGCGGCCGGGCCAACCTGTGGAGCTCGATCCCGGCACCATTCACCGAAGATGTGGAAGATCGGGTGACGGAGTCCGTCCGCCGGCTAATAGACCGCGTGAATCGTGAGTGAACCACGCACGTCTCACGCAGAGGCGCAGAGGACGCAGAGACGAGCAACGAAAATGAAACAACAGTTTTAACGCACTTTTTAACAGGTGGTAGTCTTCGAGAGCTTACTTTTGACACGCCAATTGCTCTTTAAACTCTGCGGTCTCTGCGCCTGCGTGAGATCTTGTATTTGATAAAAGGATAATAGCAATGGATCGACGCAGAATCCGCCTGACATTCGTCGAAACCGGCGAATCGGTTCTCGCCGAACTGCTCGACGACGAAGCGCCTGAGGTCTGCCGAATCGTTTGGGACCTGCTGCCGGTCGAGACGCGGGCCATTCACGGCATGTTCAGTGGCGCTGAAGTTTTCGCAATACTCGATAATCCGCAGCCAGTGCCGCCCGAGTCTCTCACGCAGCTTCCGCTGCCCGGCGAGATTCTTTATTTCTTTGACGATAGCAAGAACGTCACGAACGTTCGCAAACGAGTTGCCGAGCTGTGCATCGTCTATAATCGTGGAGTGGTCCTGCGCGGGCCGGAGGGCGTGCCCACACACGCCAGTCTTTTTGCGCGCATCCCCGGCGACTGGAAGTACGACTGGGTCTCGTTCCGCGAGGCTTGCCGCAATGCGCGCTGGAAAGGTCCGCCGATGCTGCGGATTGAACGTGCCTGAGTGCATCCCCGCCGCGGTGGCGCTATCGCACACGATACTTCTCCACCTTTTCATCATCCAATTCCACACCCAGGCCCGGACCGTCGGGCAATCTGGCGACTCCGCCCGATATTGGCAGCGGGTCGTTAAGCAAATCGTCTTCATAGAATAGGGGGCCAATGATGTCGCAGGAACAGGTGTCGATGGCGGGGGCGCTCAAGGCGAGGTGAATCATCGCGGCGCTGCCGACTCCGAGCTCCAGATTGCTGCCGACCGTGCATTGGATGCCGACCGAGTGCGCGAAGCGGGCGATCTCGCGCGCCGGTCCAATGCCGCCGGCCTTGCCGATATAGATCGAAAACACGTCCGCCGCGTCGGCGCGGGCGAGTGTTTTCGCGTCCTCGAGCGACCAGATACTTTCGTCGGCGATGATTGGCACGCTCACGTTGCGACGCACTTCGGCCAGCGCGCTCTCATTGCCGGCCGCAACGGGCTGCTCGGCGAAATAGATGCCGCACTCGTCGAAAAGTCGATTGATCATCTCAATCGCGACTCGCGGCGTCGGCCAGCCGCCGTTGGCATCGACGCCAAGCTTCACCTGCGCGCCGACCGCCTCGCGCACGGCCCGTGTGCGCTCCAAGTCACTTTGCGGTTCGATCCCCACTTTCACCTTCATCGCTTGGAACCCCTGGTTGGCGGCCCAGACGGCGATTTCCGTCGCTTTCGCCGGCTCGACTCCAGAAATGGACCATTTCGTCGGCACGACCAACGTAGCAGGCACACTCCGTGTGCCGTCCGCAGCATCTGCTACGGCACACGGAGTGTGCCTGCTACTATCACCAAGCAATTCGAACACTGGTTTGCCTTGGGTTTTACCGGCGATGTCCCACAGGGCCATCTCGACGGCCGCTTTGGTGAAAAAATTGCCCGCCACGGTGGAAGAGAACTTCGCGCGAAGACGTTCGACGTCGTCCACTGCCTCACCCACCAGCAGCGGCGCAAAATAGGCGTTGATAAAATGTGCCGCCGTCACCTGATCCTCGCCACTCCACCGCGGCGTGCAGGAAGCTTCGCCCAAGCCGACGATGCCGCCGTCGGTGTAAACCTTTACGATCAGAAATGGCGACACCAGGTGCGCCCCGCCACGCCCGCTACGAATCGCAAAATCGGGCTTGATCGGCACGCGAACGGGAATTGTCTCGATGTGCGAGATCTTCATGATTCATGTGAGTAGGTGCGTAGGTGAGTAGGTGAGTATGTGAGGAACGGGGGAACTACTCACCTAATCACCTACTCGCCTACTCACTTACCCCGAAGGTCAAACCACAGAA
Organism: Lacipirellulaceae bacterium; assembly: GCA_036503915.1. Taxonomy (GTDB): domain Bacteria; phylum Planctomycetota; class Planctomycetia; order Pirellulales; family Lacipirellulaceae; genus JABDGM01. The sequence continues at coordinate 6,469 of DASXWB010000402.1, forward strand.
AGAATCCATAAATGCTGAGCACGGTGACGACGAACACGAACCACCAAATTCGAAAGTCCTTCCAGCCGCCGTAGCGTCGCCGCTCTTCGGGCGGCAGCGAGAGGTAGCCGCGGTTCCAGATGATCGGCTCGACCTGCTCTTTGGGTGGCGGAGCCGTCATGAGCGACGTGACGATCATCACAATCATACAAAAAATCCAGGTGACCAGTGCGCTATGCTGGTAGGCCCTTTGGTAAGGGGTGAGCCATGCAATCGCATCCCACAGTGGTGGCAGGTCAATGGTCAGGACGTAGGGAATCGGCAGCCAAATCCCTTTTTCCAGCACTAGCAGGAAGACGAATCCGCCGATAATCGTCACGACTGCCGCGATGCCATTGGCCCGCCGCCAGAGGAGCCCCAGCAGGAATACGACGGCAAATGGCGGCGCGATGTAGAAGAAAATCCGCTGTACGAGTCGAAACAGCGTCTCGGGACTCTCGATGTACAAGAACGAGATGAAGATGCTGGCAACGAGCACAGCCGCGCCTGAAAACATGCCGAATAGGACTTGTTCTCGATCGCTTGCCGCGGGTCGAAGCAGCGTTTTGTAGATGTCGATAGTCAGAAGCGTTGACGTGGAATTGAGGACGGTTGAAACCGTGGACATCAGGGCAGCTGCCATTCCGGCGAGGATCAGCCCCTTGAGACCGGTCGGGATTAACGTTTTGACCAGCATCAGGTACGCGTGGTCGGCGCGCTCAAGATCGGGAAACAACTTCACCGCCGCGATTCCCGGCACCACGAAGAATAGCGGCGTGAGAATGCGAAGGAATCCGGCGCTTACCACTCCCATCCGCGCGTGCCACTCGTCCTTCGCCGACAGCACGCGCTGCACGATGTGCTGGCTGGCGCAGGTGTACCACAATCCGACGGTGAGAAATCCGGTGAAGACGCCGGTCCACGGAAACTGCTCGTGCTCGGGCGGCAGAAACAAGTCGAATTTTTCGGGCATCTCCTCGGCCAGTTGGGCCAACCCGCCCGCCCGATAAAGCGCCAGGATCGGAAGCAGGATTCCTGCCAGCAGCATCACCATCATTTGGAGAAAGTCGGTCCACGCCGAGGACTTCATGCCGCCGTAGATCGTATAGGCACCGGTAGTCGCCGCGAAGAAAACGATTCCCCATTTGATGTTGGTCGCCAGGTCAGCGGAGATTTGCAACTCGAAGATCCGCTCAATCGCCAACCCGCCCGCGTACAGCGATCCGGCCAGCAGCGTAAAAATGTATCCAATCACCAGCGAAATCGCGAACAGATACCGGCACGTCGAGTTGTAACGCCGCTCGAGAAACTGCGGCATCGTGTACAGCCCCGTACGCACGTAGTACGGCAGGAAAACAAATAGAAAGATGCTGTAAATGATCCAGGCGTTCCAACCCGTCGTCGCCACAACGATCCCATAGACGTAAGCGATGCCGACGTTGGCAATAAACGTCTCGCTGCTGATGTCGCTGGCTACCATCGACGTGCCGACGACGTACCAGGGCAGCTTCTTCTCGCCGAGAAAGTAGTCGCGCGGATTGCGCCGCGCGTTGCGCGCGACCGCAAAACCAAGCAGCAAGCTGATCGCCATGTAGGCAAAGAAGACCGAGTAGTCGACGGCGTTCAGTGAAGCGTGATCGTTCATCGACTACGTGGTCGCTTGTTTGAAGTCTACTTGCAGCCCAGCTTCTCAGCCAGCTCCAGAAAGTCGCGGGCTTCGATGTCGAATCGATACGGCGTCTCGTCATAGGGAAGATCGTAGCGATTCACATAGGCGCCGCGATACCCCGATGCGCGGGCGCCTACGACGTCGAAGCTGTTGGACGACACCATCATGAGTTCGCAGGCTTCGGCCGCGAGCACCCGGGCCGCATAGCGGTACACCTGCGGATTCGGCTTGAAGACGCCCACATCCTCGACGGAGATCACCCGATCGAAATCGAATCGAATGCGATTCTTCACCAGGTGGTCCAGGAAATCTCGCTCGCCGTTGGAAAGCACAATCAACTTGAACTTGCTTCGCAGACGCTCGAGGCCAGATAGCACATCACGGAACGGCACCAGCTCTTGCCAGCCGCTCATGATGTGGCGAATGTCCGCATCATCAAAGGGCAGCTTCGAGGCGCGCAGCGTGTAAACCAAAGCGCGGCGAGAGGAGTCGAGGTATCCATAGTGGCCCGCGTAGAATTGATTGTCCTGGTATTGCTCGATGCGCTGGCGGTATCGCCACTTTTCCCACAGCTGTTCCGCGGTGCCAGAGCTTCTCGATTTTAGAAATTCGCTCAGTCGAGGCGCATGGCTCGCCGCCAGATCCAGGATCGTGCCAAAGGCGTCGAACGTAAGCGTATGTACGAGGCCAAGCGGGTCCATTGATGCTTCCGGTTAAGCTCAAAGACGGGAGACTGCCAAATTCCTCATCGGCGGTGCGAACGCCGACGATTGCTCAAAGTGCCCTCACCACAACGGGAGTCACCGGAGATTGATCGATTCGGATCGGATTGCGTAGCGGTCGGCCAAAGCCTTCGAAGGAAATCGTCATTACATCGCCATCTTCCAACCGCAAGCGATCTTTGAAGCTGAACATGTCGGCGCCAAGAAAATGGATGTGCACGTCGCCTGGCCGGCGGTGTTCGGCGTGCTTGAAGTGATGGTGCTCGAGATTGGCCAGCGAATGGCACATCCAGCGCTCGCCGCTGGCTTGGCGCGCCTCCCAAACTATTTTTCCGCCACGTTCGATTTTCGAGCGCCCGGGCACATCGTCGAATTTCGGCTCGATGACGAGCTCCGGACCCAGCGCGCAGTCGCGCAGTTTCGATTCGGCCAGATACAAGTAATTCCTGGCCTCCAGCACATGGTCGGAGAATTCATTTCCCTGTGTGAGGCCGATGCGATGCGGCGTTCCGTCGTCGCCAATCAGATAGACGCCGGCAATCTCGGCTTCCTCGCCGCCATCGAGTGCGTGGGACGGCACGTCAAGTGGCTCTCTGTGCGCGCGAAGTATCGTCCCCACGCCTTTGTAAAACCACTCCGGCGCCGCGCCGACGCGTCCCGGTTCTGGCCGGCCGCCCTCGATGCCTATTTGAAACATCTTCATGCTGTCGGTCTCGGCAGGGAGCGGAGAGCCAGGAACATGGAGCGATGATTCTGGAGCCGCACTCCCTGCTCCCTGCCGGGTACTCTCTGGGTAGCTCCCCGCTCTTTCGTGCATCGACTGACGATTCTCCGCGCTGCCCTTGTGCGTCAGGCCGGTGCCCATCACGTAGCAGCGGCTCGGCTGTGGATGATCCATCGGCGGCGCGAGATGCCAGGCGGATCGCCCCTCGTACACGTCGCCATAATCTAGCAGCCCGGTGGAGCTCAGCTCCTCGATCACCTCGCGCAATCGGCGAGTCGATCGGATCGCCGCTGTCGCCAGCTCATATACGGACGAACATCCGCGCAACAGTCGAAGCTGAGGCTCTTCGACCACCGCCACGCGTCGGCTGCCGTCGGAATGTGAAAGTTGAACGATTCTCAGCATGGTTGTTCGCTCACACTGTTGCAGGAAGGCAATCCAAACAAAGTCGAATGCGTATGGACGAGGTCAATCATGCGGCTGCCAGAGGCGACCGTTCGATGATACGCGAACGTCATGACCGGGATCACTGCGAGCATAAACAGATTCCGGATGAGCCTGGTAAGGCGAATAGGGCGCGCAGCAAGGGAGCAACACTGCTGATATATCGAAGAATCGATCGCGCGCGTCGGCAATGCGTCTGACGGAAAGCAGGCGGGCCAGCCATCACTTTTCTTCCGTCGTCAGATCGAAGTCGAAAACATTTTCTTCGCCCGCTTTCACTTCGCGCCGCAGCTCGGACTGCGTGTCGTATCGCGCGGGGATATGCGGAGGATTACTAACGAGTTCCCGTGAAATCGAAATCCGCACCGTATGCTCGCCGGCGAGGGCGCCTGGTTGACCTCGCTTGAACATCAGGTGATAGCGTCCGTCGGCGTCGGTGCGGCCACTGGAGGCACGCTGCGCCCCATCCGGCTGAAAGCTCACGTCCGCGCTGGGGAGCGGCCGGCCATCGAGCGTTACGCGGCCACTGACGGGCGCCACCTCGGGCCCGCTCTGGCCACAGCCGGCAAAAATTGCCAGCAGCAACGGTATAGCAATTTTCATACGGCGCTTCGCGGACATTGCCCAACAGCCAACAAATCACAACGGGACGAAAAACGATACCCAAATCCAATGCTCGGCGCCATTAATATCCCTCAACCGGCATCTCATCATTCCGCCATGCAAGCCGCTGGTAAACACCGATAATCTTGGTTCCAATCTGAGGCCTGCATCGCAACGCCCCTCTTACAGTGCAAGTGGCCTGATTCAGCGCCGTGTCGAAACTAACATCATCGTCAATCCAGCGTACTGACCCGTCGCAAAAGGCAAAAAACGCGCCGCCCGGGTGCGCGCTGCTGAAGCCTTCCGTGCACGTGTTATAGGCCCCCGTAGTTGGAAAGTTTAAGGTCTTTTGATCAGTGACATGAGCCAAGGTCCACATAAAGCTATGCATCTGGCTGTCCGCGTTATTCCGCGAGCCGATCCAGGTAGCGCCGAGGCAAAACCCATCCCGTTCACCAATCATGAACGTCTTGCTTGTGCCATCCGTGATATCCTTCACCGAAACCCTGCTGTCGCCGAAGAAGATGCCATTGCTATCGCAAACATCCTTATTTGGCGCCCAATTCGGGGAAGCGCCAGAGCCTGTACACTTGTCATCCCTCATTCCAAAGCTTCCCACGTAACTCGACGCGGACGGCAGAAATCTTGGGCTTAGACTTTTTGAATTATCGCCGAGAAAGCTGCGCTCCCACATACCCGTATCCTGCGTCCGTTCGGGAGGATTAATGATTCCGCAGCCGCCGCCCGGCTGTTCGCACGGCACGAGAGCGGGCGTTCTATCCGACGGGCAGCGGAACACCTGCACCGGCGTCTGCAAAGGCGCTATCTCATTCGGGTTCGTTTGTCCCGCGACAAACACATCCGACAAGTTTCGCCGGCCGCCCTGAGCGTTTCGCGCCGCTGCCCCGGCGGCGTTCCACGGCTGCATTAAAACAGACGAGGGACGCAGCCGATCATAAGTGCTTTGCTCCTCGATATACGGCAACAGGAAGACGCCCCAACCCCAGCCCTCGAGGTTCGCAGCCGGACTCGGGACGAATCCAACCGGGAACTTCTTGTGCGTCGAATGATAGTTATTTGCCGCCAGCGCGAGCTGCTTCAAGTTGCTCTGGCATTGGGCGCGCCGAGCCGCCTCGCGAGCCGCTTGAATCGCTGGCAATAGCAGCGCCACCAGGATGCCAATGATGGCAATCACCACGAGTAGTTCGACAAGCGTAAACGCACAGCGTTTACGCTTGCTCACTGCCCTGAGCTTGTCGAAGGTCAGCTCAACTAACGTAAACGCGCGTCGCAAATGATTCGCATTCATGGCATTTGCCTTTCGGCGAGCGGGCGACACCGGCGCGTCGAGCCGCGGCGCAGCCCGACCTCGATGCCGGCACGAGGAAACAATCCATTATGCGGCTTGTGCAAAGTACTGCCAACCCAGGCTAAACGAGTCTAACGATGCCGACGTCGAATCCAAATACCGGACAAGCCTACGAACAACAACATGAAGCAGGCAGGCTCGGGCACGGCGCCCGGCGCGCTAGAGCTGCTGCCTCCGCCTGACATGGCGCCGAAGTTCGTTCGCCAGGTGTTGTAGCCTGCCGGATCGCCGCCGTGAGCCGCCGGATTCTTGCGCCACACGACATAATCGGCGGCGTCCACTTTGCCGTCGTTGTTGTAGTCGCCCGGCAGGCCGCCGCCGACCGTGATGATGCCGCTGCCCAAGAAGTACTCATCGAAAATGTTCGTCGCACCGCTGCCTGTGGCGCCGAACGTGCCGCTGGTAAAGGTGCTGGTGCCTAAGACCAGCGAGCCGATGCGCTCATCAATGCCATCTCCAAGGTTGATGAACCCCACATCCGCCATATTGGCGGTTCCGCCGCCCGCGAGTGTTAGTGTCGCCGTGTCGAGAATCGCGTCCAGGACTCCGGCGGAAATTGCCGCGCTGCCGGCGTTGACGGTGACGTCGCCGCCGCCGAACGTCGCCGCCGCGCCACTCGCCGTGAGGCTGCCGCCGTTCACGGTGTTATCGCCGGGATAGGTGTTCGCGCCGGCTAGCGTGACCGCGCCACCGTTGACCGTCAGAGACGTGGCGGCCGTAATGTTGCCGTTGAACGTCGCGGTGCCGGTCCCCGACTTATTACTGACGATTGGCCCAGCGGCCGTGTAGTTGCTGTTGATCGTCAGCGGTCCGGTGCCGTCCAGGATGAGCCCGCCGCCTCCGCCGACGCTGCTACCCTCGATGTCGCCGCCCGAGAACGTGTAGGTCGACGTGCTGTTGTTAACAACGACGACATTCGGCTGCACGCCGCCGGCCGCGATGGTAACGTCGGTGTTCGCGCCGGCGTCGTCGAAGGTGACGTTATCGTTGCTCGCGAACGTGGTGCTGGTGCTAGTCGCTATATTATTGAAGTTCGCCGTCGTACCCGTGTCCCAGATGCCACTCGCCGCTCCCGTCCAAGTGAGGGCATTCGGTCCGCCCGTGACGGTCATAATCACTCGCGTGGCAGCGCTTGGATTGCCATCCTGAATCGTGTTGCTGTCATCGGCAAGATTGTAGGCGATCGTCGCGCCGTTGAGGCTGTTAGGGCTTGGCAGCGAACTGGTGAAAAACGGACTGGCATTGTTGCTGCCCGTGTACTGGCCTGCCTGGAAGGTCATCAGCGTATAAATGCCGTTGCCTGCCGCCGCGCCGGCCGGGTCGCTGAGATTGACCCCAATGCTGTTTGCCGCGGCAGGCACTGTCAGGGCAAAGCTGCCAAAGAAGTTCGGCATGTCGACGCGGTCGCTTGTGCCAGGAGCACCGAGATTGATGTCGAGGCTGGAGCCGCTCGCGAGCGACACAGAGTCCAAAGCTGAGAGCGTGCCGATCCCGTTGCCGGTTGCCAGGCCAGGCGCGAGATGGCCTCCGGAGGCCACGGTGATCGGGCCGCCCACGCCGCCGGTACCGCCCAGAGTGCCGCCGTTGTTTACGGCTACCGGACCAGTGCCGGTTGCCGAGACGGCAACGTCTCCTGCAGCGGCCACCAATCTGCCGCCGTCAATCGTGGTGCCGCCGTTGTACGTGTTGCCGGCACCCCTATTAAGCGTCAGCGTGCCGGTATTCGTGGCCGCTAATGCCAAGGCGATGTTGTCATTTGAGCTGGAGAGGTCGCTAGCGCCAATGAGACTGGTAAAGGTGCCCGTTGCATTGCCGTCAATTGTCAGGGTGGACGTTGTCCCACCCGTGTTCGTCACAAAGCCATTGCCGTTGGTGTTGCTGTTGAGGCCTGCGACTCTCTGATTGAGACCTGCCAAATCAAATCGGCCCCGGTTGACCGCTAGGTTGGTACCCACAGGAAGAGCGTCATTGACTCCTAGACGGACGACGCCCCCCGTCTGCGAGTTGACATTAGTGTTGCCGGTGTAGGTTGCATTATTTGCGAGCACAATCGTACCGTTCCCACCGCCGTTGCCGACCTGGAATACAAGGTTTGCGTCACCGGAAATGACGCCGCCGAGAGTAATAACGGCATCGCCGGCTGAAGCGCCGATCGCCTGCGTGAACGAGCCGCTGCCGCTGTCGTTGAGGATGATGTTATTGTTGAACGTGGCTGTGTAGCCGACGGTGCCCGAAACACCACCGGCCGTGAAAAGCAACTGGCTCAGACCTCGCTTCATCCGCACGGTCGCGGTTGACGGAAGCGCGGTCGGATTATTGATGTTAATTTGCGAAAAGCCTGTTGCCGTGGTGGGCCCTCCGAAAATCAGGTCGCCGGTGAACGTGTTTGTCGCACCCGTCGCGTTGGCGCCAAGCGTCAAAAATGAGTTAATGCTTCCCGTGGCATTGGGCACCACCGTAATATCGGTGCCGCTAATGGGTGATGCGATGATCTGCGCTCGCGCCGAGCCGCTGGTATTCGTGTTCATCAGGATGGAATTGGTCGGATCGCTTATGTTAATTATCGTTCCGCCGGTGATCGTCGTGTTTCCCGCCGCAATGCCCAGCGCGATGGACTTTGCATTGATCGTTGTCCCGTCGGGGATCGTCACTGTATAGCTTCCGCTGCCGTTGAACTCCGCGTCCTGCGTTCCATCGTTGGGTGTCCACGTAGAGTCCGCAGGCCCTGGGGCGTTGGTCGTACTCCAGTTTTGCGTCGTGTTGACATCCCACGTGCCGTTGCCTCCCAGACTGCCGTTGGCATTCCAGTAAAGAGCAGCGTCGGCGGTTGATTGCCAAATTGCCAATATCACGACCGCGGCAACGAAACTCGTGCAACGTTTCATAGGTGGTTCTCCAGCTGCAAACAATTCAAAAACGTTCCTTGCGTTATGCGACACTCGATGCGGCGGCGAGCCAGCCAATACGCAACTTGTCAAAATAGAATCTATAAGCTGCGCCGCTTGAGTAACGGTTTATGCGCACTTGCCGAGCAGCTTCCACGCTTTCGTCTGCGCCGCAACGAGAAGAGCGCTCACGAGCAGCAGAACAAAGAACGGCGATGCCTCGGGGATTGCCGTCACGCTGGCCCAGTCGGTACCCACGCGCAGTTCGTCGAGTGTCACATGCGGCGCGGGGCCTTGGCGCAACAAAATGCTGGCGATTCCAATGTCGCTTCCCGTACTTGTGGTGTTGTCGATGATGGTGGGCGGCGTCGTCAACGGCGAGAACAAGGGATCGTTAAACGTGCTTGGATCGGGGTTGATCCACAGCCTTGCAATATCGTTCTGGTTGCCGGCCACTGTTTCATAGGACGCAACGAGGAATAAAGTCTCACCTACTGTCAATGGTCCACTCCATGAAGTGGCGGCCGCTGCGGCGTTAACGTTTCGGAAAATACCCAGATTGTACATTGTCGAGTTAGTCGGATCGATTCGTCCTTGGAGCCTAGCTGCTGCGGCCGTCGGATTGGATGTGGTTGCTACGGCGGAATTGTTGAGTCCGACAAAGAATCCACCGACCATCTGCGTGGATCCCGACAAATCATCAACGCGAAGCGCCAACGAATAGTATACAGTGTCGCCGCTGTTCTGCGCCGCGCCACCGTTAAGCGGCAACCGAATGGCTTTGCCGGCGCCATTGCCACTGCCATCGATTTCGGCCGAGTTGCCAACCGCGGGTTGGAGCGGCATTGGTACGGTAAGATTCCCGTTGGCAACTTTAATCGAATCCGGCGCATCAGCCGCATACGCCGATACCCAGGTCTGACTAGTTACGCTGGTTTGACCAAGAACTGCCCCACCAGTTGCGTAATCAAACGGCTCGTATACCAGCAGATCGGCCCGCACCGGAACGGCGCAGCAGCAAACGAAGAGAGTCGCGAGGCTTCGCATCGAGCCCTCCCACACCAGTTAATAATGGTCAAGTGCGATGAGGCTTCGATTTTAAATGATGCTATTGCGAACCGTCAAATTTTATCGGCCATTTTCGAAAAACGCATCGATTGCGCGGGGCGCCGGCGCGAATTAACTCTCCAAGGAGAAGAGTTGGCACAAGCCGCTGCCCGCCGCCCGTCACGAACGCAATAGATCGAAGAATCCAGCAGAATCAGGACAAAAGTCGAAGGCCGCCAACGCACTCTCGCGAGAAGATCCTGTTCCGCCCCGTTACGTTACCACCTTGATCATGAAACGTGTGTTACCCTCCGGGCGTGAGTTTCTGGGGCAAAGTTCCTCCTGGCGCGGAGGGCGTGCTCTGGTATCGCGTGGCGATCCAAAGCGGTCTGCGGGCCAACGAGCTATGGAATCTTATGCGCGCCAGCCTGGTGCTGGATGCGACACGGCAAATAGCACGCCCGGCAGGATTCGAACCTGCGACCTACGGATTAGAAGTCCGTTGCTCTATCCAGCTGAGCTAAGGGCGCACGCGGGCCTGATACCATGATCTGGCGGGCGGCGGCAATCAAGCGGCCCCAT
>DASXWB010000403.1:0-2407 GCA_036503915.1 Lacipirellulaceae bacterium
GGCTGCATCGAACGGTTTATCCCAGGGCCGATGGCCCAGGGCTCTTACATTTCGCGCCACTGGGCTCTCTAGAAAATCTGCACCTCACGTCACTCTTTGCGGGCACAGGCTTTGCTTTGAGTCACCGCAGCAAGAAAGCCCATCAGATGAAAGCGTAGGCAGCAACGTCTGCCCACAATTACGAGGCTTTGGCCTTCTCGCCCGCTTATATAAATGTAACTCTCCGTTCGTAACGCGGGTGACCGTCCGCCGTCCAACAATTGAATAAGGAGCGTTGTTATGCGTTCTACCCGACCGGTCTATTCCATCCTGTTCCTTCTCCTGTTTACTTTTTTAGCCACGCCCATCGTTGTGCGCGCCGAAGATAACGCCGAAGGCGAAGATTACGAAGTCAAAGCCCGAGTGATGCGCATCAGCCTGCTGACGGGCGAAGTCAAGCTGCAACGGCATGACAATCCGGATTGGGAGCGCGCCCAACTGAACTACCCGGTTGTCGAAGGTGACACGCTTTCCACTGGAGACGACTCGCGCCTCGAGATCCAGGTGGACAGCCAAAACTTCGTCAGAGTTGGAGCAAACTCAATACTTAGAATTGTCACGTTGCGAGATGAAGGGCTCGCCTTCAGTGTCGTTGAGGGAACTGTTTCTCTTCGTCTATCAAAATTTCATGCTGATAAAGAGTTCTTCGAAATCGATGCGCCGAAAACGACACTGACGGCCGAGATGGAAGGTATCTATCGAATCGATGTGGATAAGGATGGTCGCGTCCGGCTGACGGCCCGAAATGGAGGACGCGCCCGCATTTATTCTGAAAAGTCAGGCTTCGCGCTGCGCGACGGTCGCACGGCAGAGTTGATTGTTGAAGGCGCCGATGCAGGTGAATGGGAAATGCTGATCGCCGGCGCGATTGACGCATGGGACACCTGGAATGAAGAGCGAGAGCAGCACCTGGCCCAACGCCTACGTAACGACCGGCGATACTACGACGACGATGTTTGGGGAGCTGAAGATCTCGACGCTTACGGCTCCTGGATTCAGGCCCGCGATTACGGTTGGGTTTGGCGGCCGCACACCACTGTTATCGACAGCTACGCCAACTGGGCTCCTTATCGCTACGGCCACTGGACATGGGTCCCTCCGTATGGATGGACCTGGGTGGGAAGTGAACCCTGGGGTTGGGCCCCATATCACTATGGCCGTTGGGTCTACCACGATGGCTACTGGGCGTGGTCACCGCGCAGTCAATATCACCGGCGACGCAGTTGGTGGCGGCCGGCGCTGGTTGCCTTCGTAATTAATATTTCATTTGGTGATCAGATCTGTTGGTACCCACTTGACTATCACGATCGCGATCCGCGCTCCAGAAACTACCCCCGGTATCGCGACCGCGATCGAGATCGGCGCCGCACTCATGATCGTGATCCGCGCGGCCACGGGCGATGGCGTGGTGTGACTGCAGTGCCGCGGAGAGAATTCGGTGGCCGCCATTCACGCCCGTTGCACGGCGACCAGCGTTGGGGCCGTCGGGTTGCGGATGCGGAGCCGCTACCGGATGTGCCGGTCAGGCCCGCGCGTGAAATCAATCGTCCCGTTGCTGACAGCCCGGGTAATCGCCCCGGACGTTGGACCATTGCGCGAAGAGATGCCGTTCCCGGCGTCCAGTTGCCGGAACGACGAACCGGCGCTGCCGATCGACAGCCTGGTGTTCCACTGGATCGCGACCTGCGACGGACTCGCGGTTGGAATGGCCGTGAACGAGTGCCGCAGACTCTAAACCCTGCCGCGGGCGCCAGTGAAACTAGTCTTGCGCCAACCGGCGCTGTATCGCGTCCAACTAGAAGATTGCGGGACACTCCGGCCACAAGTGGAGCGAATGGCGATCGACGCCCTGTCTCGGATGACGCACCGGCGCAACCGGGCGGCGCAACGCCGGCGGCCGATATGCCTCCGCAGGTTGAGCCGACCGTGCCGAGAACCACACCCAACAGGCGCCCAGTGCGCATACCTTCGAGAGAAGACCGAGTTCCGGCGGAGGTCCCTACGACAACGGAGGCGCCGCCAACGTCTGCCGTGCCCGAAGCGGGCACGCGACCAACGCGGCGGGAACGGAGTGAGGAGGTTACGCCAAGACCTGGCCCTGCCTCACCACGTATTGAGGCACCGGAGCGCTCCAATCCTCCGCCACAAATAGAGCAACCGAGGTACGAACCACCTGAGCGCCACGATCCACCGCCGCGCAATGATCCACCGCCGCGCAATGATCCACCTCCCAGATCGGAGCCGCCGCCGCGCAACGATCCACCGCCGCGCAACGATCCACCGCCGCGCGTTGAATCGCCGCGCAGTGAATCACCGCGGCCGGATCCTGGTCCACGTCGTCCGAATAATTTATGAGGAGGGTTCGATT
>DASXWB010000404.1:0-7276 GCA_036503915.1 Lacipirellulaceae bacterium
GCCGAATTTCGCCCCACGAGAAAAAAGAAAAAAATTTCGCTGAGGCAAAAATCAAAAACCTGAACCGAAACCGCTCGAGCGCGGCCTGCCCTCCTTTAGAGCACATAACAATATGAAACTGCCAAGAACGCCAAGTGCGCCAAGAAACCCGAACACGCTGAATGTCTTGACTGGGCGATCTTGGCTTCGGCGCGAGCGCTCAGCCGAGCGGCGTGCTTGGCGGTTTAATTCATCCTCGGAAGTTGTGAACTTTCCCCTCCATCGGAAGCAATTTACGGCATCACTCCTTAAATGCTTCGCGCAGCAGCTCCCACAGTGCCTCGAGCGATTGCGGGATGACGCGCGTACCGGCCAGAACGCCCATGAAATTGGTATCGCCGTTCCAGCGTGGCACCAGGTGCCAGTGCAGGTGCCCGGGGAGGCCCGCGCCGGCGACGCGCCCCAGGTTGAGGCCGATGTTGAAGCCTTCGGCGTGCAAGAGTTCGCGGTAGATGTGCGACAGGCGGGCCAGCTGCTCCATGCACTCGATATGCTCATCCTGCGTCACATCGCCCAGCTCGCCTACATGCCGGAGCGGCGCCACGAGGACGTGACCGTTGTTGTAGGGGTAGCGATTCAGAACAATTTGCGCATTCGGCCCGCGCGCGGCCACAAGCAGCCGGCGATCGACGTCCGCGGCATGATCGTAGGTCGCCGCAGCGCGGCACAGAAAGCACTCGTGGTCAGCTCCGGGGCACCAATTGACCGGGTCGGGCTGCGGCGCCGCGTCCGCTTCACTGCCGGAGACGTATTCGAGACGCCAAGGTGCCCAGAGCCGATCGAAGGTCATTGCGAGAGTGAGTAGGTGGACCATCCTTCGGATGGTGTCCGGTGAGTACGTGAATAGGTGTATGAACTTTGTGCTGACGAAGAAGTTTGCCTCGCGCTCGCCGTCTCGGGGCCGCCCGATAGGACCCAGACGAGTACGACGCCCAATACAACGACCGCGATTAATAGTGCGATCGCAATCGTAGTCTGGAGACGACGGATGCGCATGCGGTGGGTCACGTATTTCGAAACGGCGGCCGCCGGATGATCGGAATCCGTCAGCACGATAGGCGTTTCGGCCGACGGTGCGGGCACAACTTTAGGCGCCGCCGTGGCTGCGGGCGCCGTCGTTTGCGGCGGCTGCGACGAGTTGACGTTGACGGCCGGCGGAGCCGGTGCCGCTGGTGCAATGACCGGGGCGGATTTCGGCGGCGCGTCGGCCAGGGCGATGACGATTGAAGGCGAGGACGGCGCGCCACCGGCCGCTGCGCTTTGTGCTGAAATGCCAGTGTCGCCGGCTGGCTGGCCGGCAGCAGGCGCCGGTTCGCTGGCGGCTGGGATCACAAACTTGGCACCGCAAGCGGGACAAATGCCACGCTTGCCCGCCAAGTTGTCCTTGACGTTGAGCTTATGTCCGTTCGGGCAGGATAAGCGAATACCCATATCGCATGTTTACCTTCACTGGCGTTCATTATAGAGATCGAGCTTGGTTGGAAAAACTCGATGTGGACCCGAGCGCCGCCGAACCGAGTTTGTAGTTGGTCAGCTCACAGGATGGCAGGCGGGGCCACACGTGCTGGCGCGGGGGGCATCGGGAACCGGTTATGTCAAAAATAGCGGCATTTCCGCCGCCATGGACGAATCAGTTCGCGAAACAGCGGCGGAAAACTGGCACGATTTCGTGCGTAACCCTAGAATAGGAGGCATCCTCTTCGGCCGCGACATCGGTCCGGCGAAGCGGTTCTATCGGGACTGATCCGTAGGGTGGATTCGACGATGAGCGAGGCACACGACGACGAAGGACCGGTCGAAATCGCCATTGTTGGCGATTTGACCGACAGTGAAGCGGATCTCACCGACCGCCTGCTCGGCGTTCGGCCGGGCGGCGAGGTTACGATTTACTTCGACTCGCCCGGAGGCAGCCCGTACTGCGCGGTTTCGCTGATGACGCTGATCAAGCTGCGCGATATCAAAGCGACGGGCATCGTTACGGGCGAATGCTCCTCGGCGACACTCTGGCCGTTTGCCGCCTGCCGGCGGCGGATCGTGACGCCGTTCAGCGTGATGCTGTTCCATCCCATGCGTTGGCAGAGCGAGGAAAATGTTGGGCTGGCGGAGGCGGCCGAGTGGGCCCGGCATTTCGGGCAGTTGGAGCAGGACATGGATGCACTCTTGGCGCACCTGTTTGGCGTTTCGGCCGAAATGATGCGCGCGTGGATCAACCCGGGGCGTTATGTCTCTGGCCGCGAGTTGGCAGCAGCGGGAATGGCGGAGATGGTCGAGCTGGATCAACTTCATCGAGTTTCGTTTGATCGGTTGCTGCTGGAGAACAAGGCCAGCAATTCGAATGGTGCCGGCACATCGGCGCAGGTCCGCCGGCCTGCGAAGGCACCCGCACGGCGGCGGAAGCGACGCGGTTAAATCATGTCGTGAGCGGCAGCGGCCGCTGGTCGATGGCCTGGCAGCACGCTCTTGCAAGTTCCACATCGTTCCCGCGCGGCAATAGCAGCGATTGAAGCCGGGCCCGCCAGATTACGCCCTTCTCCAAGAAGTCGGCGAAGAGCGACCAGGCGGTATGGCAGGATCCATCCGAATTCCAGGTCAGACGCATTTCACGAAAATCAGTTGGCGGCATGATTTCCACGTAACTGAAATCCGCCCCGGCTGGCCGGTGCAGGATGCAGCCCGCGCTCGTCGTGGGAAAAAACACGTGATTGCCGTGGCTTAGCGCATTGGAATCGATGCCGTCGTTCGCCTGCGCTGACACGAGCAATACTTCGGCCGAGCGCAGATCGGATTCGATGCTAATGCGTGGCCAGGTTTCGAGCAGGTGTGTTTGCACGGAAACGAGCAGCGACAACGAAGGGGACTGCTCGCCACGATCGGTAGGATTTATCCGCCAGTAGATCTGTGGAGAAAATGGCCAGCCTTCGGTCGGAGCATAAGTGGCAACTAAATCGGCGCCGCGCACGTAGGCATCGGCAAGGGGCCAGGGAGCGCGTTGATGCTGTTGGCGGCTATCCGATGAGTCGTCCGAACGCCGGACGCAGAGGATCCGTCCTGTGAATGAGCCTGTACCGACAGATATTGAATGCAGCCCAAGCTCTGGATGGGACACGTCGACGCGCCCAGACCATGGGGTGCGGCGTAGCTCGGCGGTGGGCGGTTGGAATCTCCACCAATCGGGCACAGTTAACGAATCGTCCACGGTTGATCTCGGGCTGTCGCGGCGTTGTCGCCTTCAAGTTACGCCAAGCGGGTTCAAATATAAACTGGTCGCTGAAGCGGGTAGTCCGAGGTGCGCAGTAGAGTTTTGAATTCAATCAAATAAAAAACCCCGTCGAACACCGCAAGGATGTCGCGACGGGGCCGGAACAGAGAAGAGGCCGTATTTCCGAGTGAGGGGATAAAGAGAATCAGGCAATCGCCTGCCACAAAGCTGTGGCTTTCCCGGTTAACACGTGCCGGTCTTGTTCCACTAACGATGATACCCATTTCGACGTCCGTGTCTATAGTCGGCGGGCAAAAAGTTTGCTGGTTTGTCGGCCGGGCGCTGCCAGCTGTTCATTAGTCCTTTCGCGGAAAGAGGTTACGACTTGTTTTGTCGGCCCGCTTATCGCTTGCCTGACCGTTCACTATTCAGCGCGAATCGAGTCACCCTAGCATGACTTATGTTGTAACGAATGGCTCACGCAGAGACGCAGGGAACGCAGAGGGGTGGAAACTGAATCGCCACAAAGCGCCAAGCATTTACATCTAGCAACTAATCGCACTTGATGTTCACTAATTCGATTTAATTCTAAACGATTAGTGCTCCGCGTCTTCCGTGTCTCTGCATGAGGTCACTAAACGTCATTGACTCGAATGTGTAAGAGCGTACCAGCGGTGACTGAACTGTTTATCGCCGAATGTTTGACGACATGTGAGGCGGCAGCGCGCGCTGGTGGGCGCGAGTTATTGGAGCGACAGGGGAAGTTTAAAAGCCGCGAAAAGGGGCCGTCCGACTTGGTGACCGATGCCGACGAGGCCTCGCAGGATGCGATCGCGCGAGTAATCTCCGCGCGATTTCCGAGGCATGCGTTTATCGGCGAGGAACACCCCGCCGGCCGTCCGGCGGCGGAACGAGCTGAATTCACGTGGATCGTCGATCCGCTGGATGGCACAACCAATTACGTTCATGGCTATCCGCATTACGCTGTTTCCGTGGCGTTGGCGGCCGATGACCAGCTGCTTGTAGGCGTTGTGTACGATCCAGTTAAAGACGAGTGCTTTTCGGCTGCGGCGGGACAAGGCGCATGCTGCAATGGCGCGCCGGTTCAAACGAGCGCGGTGACGATACTGAGCGAAGCGCTCGCTACGGTGAGCTTGCCGGCGCGAGTGCAGCGCGATTCGCCCGATCTTTTGGATTTCGTCGAGGCTTCGCTCGCATGTCAAGCAGTGCGGCGTACTGGCTCGGCGGCGCTGAATTTCGCATACCTGGCGAAGGGCGCCGTGGATGCGTTCTGGGCCCGGCACATTCACCCCTGGGACGTGGCCGCCGGTGTGCTTTTGGTGCGCGAGGCGGGAGGCATCGTGACCTCGCGCGACGGCGTTGAATTCGATTTGTGGAGGCCGAATTTTCTGGCGGCCGCCAACCGTGAGTTGCACGCATTGCTTTTGCAAGCTCTCGGAACGACCGCTCGATAATGCGAAATTCTCTGTGCGCGAAGTTTAAAGCTCGCGGTTTCGCCAGGCCACGCGCCACGGTAAAATGGAGGCAGAAAACAGGCAAATTGAGCGCCCGATTCTTGCCAAAGTTTCGACAAACTTGGCGCCTCATCAATCATTCCGCAACTGCCGTTCGCTGCGGCCAATCGACTCATGCTGCCAGCGCCCATTGAACGAACGAGCCGGCCGAGCGCACGCGGGCCCCGTATCAAGCCGCATTGCCCACGGATGTCAATCGTGGCCGTCGTAAGTTGCCTTGTGGCACTTGTCGGCATGAACTTTGCGTCCGGACAAGTTCCATCCGGTCTCCGCTCGAGTGAGCCTGACTTGACGCAACCGGACAGCACAGCGACGACGACTTCAAATGAATCCTCACAACCCAGCGGCCAAAGCGCGGCGCCGCCAACCAGCGGTGCGATCCAATATGTGGGTCCGGATACATACATCCTTCTCGACTCGGAAGGCCGCCCTCAACCTGTGCCTGGCATGACGTATGAAGACTTCATGGCGGCCTGGAAGCAACTGCAAAATGTCGAAGCACCCAATCGTCAGCCGCGATTCACGATTGAGAGCGTCGAAGCGAACGGCGTGGTCCGCGGGCGCCATGCTGAGCTTCGCTTCGAACTAACGGTCCATCTGCTGACCGATGAAGCAGTCGAGGTTCCGCTGGGTTTGATGGGCGCGATTCTCGACGGCAGAGCGAAATTCGACAGGACAGGCTCCGATGACGTGGAGAGCGGCAAGCGCGGCGGGCCGCCGAGCGTTGAACCGTACCTGGATTACGACGGCGAGCGCGGCGGCTTTGTTGCGAGGCTCGCCGGCCATGCGAATGAACGGCATACCGTGTCGCTCCACTTGCTCGTACCACTGGCGCGCGAAGGGACGAGCACCACGCTGACCTTGGCTGCGCCGCGCGCGGTTTCCTCTCGGCTCGTGTTGGAGGTGGATTCTGCAATTGCCGACGTCAGCGTCGTCGGTGGCGCGCTGACTGGCGAGGATCCGCTGCCGGACGGCACGAGAATCACCGTCGAGGGTATCACAGGGCCGCTTCGCTTGAGCTGGCGTCCGACGGATCCAGACGCACAACGGTATGCCAGCGTGCTCAGCTCGGAAGGCGCGATCCGTGTTTCGGTGGACGGGCGTAGCGTGCGTACCGACGCGCGGCTCACGGTTCAAAGTTTTGGGGGCAGTTTTGATCGGTTTCGTGTGCGGTTGCCGGCCGGGGCGCAGCTGGTCCAGGGGGCGCGCGGGCCCGAGGCGGACGAAAATCCAGATTACCGCGTTTCTGTGGAAGAGAGTTTGCGAGGCGATGTGAATGCGTCCAACGAACACGGCCAGGTCGTCTTGGTCGAATTTCCTGCAATGCAGCAGGGGCCGGTGACCGTGGAACTTTCAACCGAACAACCGATCGGTTTGGGCGACGATCTTGCTGCAGAGCTGTCGGGATTCGACGTTCTTGGCGCTGTGCGGCAGTATGGGGACGTGGCTTTGCAGGTTGCCGGCGATTGGCAGGCCCGCTGGGATCTCGGCCGCTACGTCCGCCAGGTCGACCCCAGCGAAATCGATCCGCAGTTGCCGCAAGCCGATCTCACGGCGGCGTTCCAATACGATCGTCAGCCGTGGTCGCTGCGCGCGAGGATTGCGTCGCGGCAATTCCGCGTTCTGGTTACTCCCACCTATGAGTTGGAGTGCACTTCGGATGAAGCTCGGCTGGCAGTGCACTTCACGTATCAAGTGTTAGGCGCACGTGCGTTTGAATTTCGTGTGAACCTGGCTGGCTGGGAATTGACGGCCGATCCGGTCGAATCGGCCGGCCTTGTCGATCGCGATCAAATGGCCGTAACCGATGATGGGATACTGCTTCTGCCGCTCACGCAGGGGTCTTCGCGCCGCGCCGAAATTACGTTTTTTGTCAGGCGAGCGCTGCCGCGCGCGGGACAGCGGATCCGCCTGACACTGCCGGTGCCGATTGCCGATTCGATTGGCACCGGCGAGTTAGTGGTCGCACCGGCGAGCGACATCAACCTGCTGCCTGATTTGGCGAATTCGATCGGGTTGGTGGCGACGCCATTCGTTGAACCGGTTGATTCCCCGGGGAACGAAACGGCTGCGGCGCAGAGATTTCGAGTTACGCTGCCCGAAGCGGTGTTTGCTGCGGATCGCGTAACTCGCACTCGCGAGGTTTCCAATGAGAGTTCCGCCCAGATTTCGTTTGAACCGTTCGACGTGCGTGTGGAACAACGGATCGATTATGTCGTGCGCTACGAACCGATCAAAGAATTGATGTTCGAAGTGCCGCAGGAATTGGCTCTGGATGAGGAGAATCTCGGCATCTACTTGGTGCCGCAAGCGGGTCTCGAACAAAATGTCGCGAATTCGCTGGAGCTTCCCGTAAGCCTAGCTTCAACAATGAGCTCCGTCGAGGCGTCCGATTCGCTGGCGACGCGGCGCATGCGGGCAGTGCTTCCGAATCCACGACTGGGCGAGTTTTCCTTGCAGGTTCGATATCGATTTCCGCGGCCGAATGTCGGCGCGTTAAATG
>DASXWB010000405.1:0-2889 GCA_036503915.1 Lacipirellulaceae bacterium
CGGCGCAGAAACTCGCGATTGATCTTTGAGTTATGTCGTATGTCGACCAGCATATCGTCGAAGTCCAACCAATCGACCCGAATGTTCGCTGGAACGGCTCCCGATGCGAGCGTATCGAAATCAGAAAACACGTGGCGGCCGGAATATCGAGTGATCCGGACCTGCGGTTTGAATTCGATTGCGATCACAGGAAGTTGATCGCCCTGCGGACCAATTCCGACAAGCGCCGCGCGCCGAATATCCGGGTAGTCAGAAAATGCCGCCTCAACGCACTCGGTGAACAAAGTGCCGGCCCTCGTGACGACGCGCTGCGATTTGCGACCGCAGTAACAGAAGCGGCCTTCGGCGTCGAGGTAACCTACGTCGCCGGTGCGGTGCCAGAAACCGCTATCGCTGTTCATTCGGCGCGAATCCGAAATCTTTGACAACGCGTTCGCTTCCGTCCGCGTGACGTAGCACGGCGATACCTGCGGCCCGCGCACAATCAGCTCGCCGAATTCGCCAATTGGCAATTCCTCCGCGCCGGTAATGGTGGCAATCGGCTCGTCGGTGATCCGAATCACGCGCCAGTCGATCGATTCGAACTTCCGGCCGACGCATACACCGGCGCCTTGATCGGTTTTCGCCGCCGTCTCCCCCAGCACTTCCGTGGCCTCGATCGTCGACACGGGTAAACACTCCGTCGCGCCGTACGGCGTGTGCATCCTGGCGTCAGGGGCCACACATGCGAGCGTCTTTCGCAGCACGCTCGCCGGCACGGGTGCGCCGCACGAAAAAACCTGTCGCAATGATTCGATACGCTCGCCTGTCTTCGCACAGTGGTCGCCGACGACGCGCCACACGGCTGGGGAAGCAAATGCCTGTGTGACCCGCCAATCGTTCGCCGCGGCCAACAATTTTTTCGGATCCGCTTTGGCCGGCCGCGAGAAATCCATTTCCGGCAGCACGGTCGTCACGCCCATCGCCGAATTGAACAAAGCGAACAGTGGAAAACAAGACAGATCGATTCCACCCGATTCAATGCCGTACTTCGATTGGATTTCGGCCACCTGCGTGTCAAACATCCGGTGCGTGTAGAGCACGCCCTTGGGCGGGCCGGTGCTGCCAGATGTGAAGATAATTGCCGCCGGGTCACTTGGCGATGTTGTTGGATGCTGGATACTCGATGCGGGGTGCTCGGCATCGAGCATTCGCAACTGATCAAGCGTCAGCCCGCCCCAAAACCAGCGTCGACCAACCGTCACGTTCCATCGTGCCCGCGGGAATTTGCGTCGCAAAAGCAATCGGGCAGAATGCGCCAGGCTGATCGCAATGAATCCTTCTGGCTCCGCTTCGGCGAGGCAGCGTACCAAATTGCGCCGTCCGAAGCCCGGATCGATGAGAACGCTCACCATCCCAGCCCGTAGCAGCGCGAAAACGAGCGCGACGAAATCAATCCCCGGGCGTACGAGCAATGCCAGCCGCGTACCCGGCGGCAGGCCCCAGGCCAATAACCCGCGAGCTAACCGCGTCGCGTCCGCGTTCAATTCTGCGAAGGTGGTGGTCGAGTAACTCGCGCCCGAGGCACCAACTTGTTTCGCCGCATACCTGGGCGACCAGCGCCGCGGACAAACGACTGCGAGTGCGTTTGGCATCTCGGCCGCCATCTCCGCCAGCCGGTCTGCAACATTTAAGCGCTGGAGAGGCGGCGCTTCGATGGCGGCGCATATTTCGGCCATGAACACGAGTGTAGGTTAGCCGGCGCAGCCTGGCAACGCAGTCGTCTCGTCGGCGCTTCGCAATGATGGCTGGTATTCATTCTCAAATCGTTGCGCCAGCTCCTCCTCGAGCGACTCTGCGGCCGGCATCGCATTGGCCGCCAGGTCGAGGCAGAATAGATCCGCTTTTCGCCCTGGTAACCTATACCTGATGTACCAATTCGCCTGCTCGTCTTAGTTCAATTGCTGAACGCCGGCCCAAACGGGACACAGGTCGGACTTCGGCGACGCTCGGCATTGTAATTGCATTAGGAGCCCGTTAACGGAGGATTGCATCATGGCTAAAAGCAAGAGCAGCAAAGGCAGCGATGGCGGTCGAAAACTGGCCTCCGGCCACGGCCGCACAAAGCAAAAATCCGGCGGCGAACCACAAAAGAAGCGGACCGTCCCTCGCGGTCTGGGCCGCCGCAGCGGGTCGTCGAAAGGCCCTAGTTAGCCCCGGGTCGTCCTGGTTTGCCGCTGCCGGTGTGCTGGCTGATCAGATTGACGCTGTTTGGCTCAGCAACTCAGCGGACCGCCTCGCTGCGCGCCAGTTGCTCGCTGAGGCGAGCAATTTCCGCACGCAGTTTTTGCAGGGCCGCAGTATCGACCGGTGCCACGCGTCGTGATTTGGCCTCCTGGCCGACCAGCAGCGTTGCCAGGGTCGCTGCGACATACCCGAAGATCGCAAACGCATAGAGCGCCATCATGAAGCAGAGGATCCGCCCTTCCAAAGTTTTTGGCCAATAGTCTGAACCGGACGTCGTCATCATCATACCGCTAAACCAAAGCGCATCGCCGAAACTGCTTAACCCGCCGCGCGCCTGGCGTTCAAATGCATACATTCCTGCCGCACCGAGGATCGTGACGAGCAGAGTTAGTGCCAGAACATAGCCAAAGCCGAATCGGCCAATTGTGCGGCGAAGCGATTGCAGCCCCCGATTAAACGCCGTCAGCAACCGCGCCATGGTAATGCCTCGCACGGCACGGCCGAAACGCAGCATATAGATCACCCGCGAAGCACGAAACACACGCAACGCGGGCAAAGCCAGCGCAAGCACGGTGAGCCACCTCTTGCGCAGGAAGGAAAGCTTGCGAGGCGCAATTACGAACTTCAGCAGAAACTCCAACAAGAAGATAACCCAAATTGCCG
>DASXWB010000406.1:0-4136 GCA_036503915.1 Lacipirellulaceae bacterium
CAAGGGCTCAGGAACCCGCGTCGCTCGTCGCCCGCGAGGAGGCCGCATTGCGCGCCGCCGCGGCGCGTGTGGCCGATTCGGTCGTCCAGATTCGCACAATTGGCGGTCTGGACACAATAGGACGCACATTGTTGGCCGACGGCCCGACCACCGGGCTGGTGATTTCGGCCGACGGCTACATCGTCTCCAGCGCGTTCAACTTCGTGCAGCAGCCGGCGTCGATCCTCATTACTTTTGCATCAGGGAAACAAGCCCCGGCGGCGCTTGTGGCAACAGATCACAGCCGGATGCTTGTGCTCCTCAAAGCGGCCGGCGTGAGCGATCTGGCCGTTCCGGAGATTGCGCCGGCAAGTGAGATCCGCGTGGGGCAATGGGCCGTCGCCGTGGGGCGAACGTTTCGCTCCGATCGCACGAACGTGACTGTTGGAATCGTGAGCGCATTGGACCGGATGTTCGGCAAAGCATTGCAGACAGACGCCGACGTCTCAATGGCGAACTACGGCGGGCCACTGGTGGATATTCGAGGGCGCGTGCTGGGCATCATCGTGCCGATGGCGCCGCAGGCAACGAGCGAAGTTGCCGGCGTTGAATGGTATGACTCCGGCATCGGATTCGCCGTGCCGCTGGCGGCCATCGGCGAGCGGCTGGAGACGATGAAACAAGGCGATGATCAGAATGCCGGAATCCTGGGAATTGGCCTTTTGCCCAAGAATCCCCACGTAGCACCGGCGGAGTTAGCTGCGGTCCGGCCCGATTCACCCGCAGGAAAGGCGGGGCTCAGAAAGGGCGATCGCATCGTCGAAATCGATGGCAAGCCGATCCGCACGCAGACCGACTTGCGGTTTGCGTTGGGGCCACGCTACGGCGGCGAGAACGTGAAAGTTGTCTTCGAGCGTGGAAGCGAACGCACGCAGCGCCAAATCGCCCTCGTCGGCGAGCTGCCCGCATTTCGCCATGCGTTTTTGGGAATTCTTCCAATGCGACTGGCTGGCAAAGCAACAGCAAGCAACGACGGCGAGCCTGGAAAAGACGACGAAAGCAACGGCGAGGAAAACGATAGCGACGATTCGACGTCATCAAACGACAATGACAAGAAATCCAGCGGCAGCCTCAGCGGCGTTGGCGTCCGAATGGTGTGCCCCGGAAGCCCTGCCGAAGAGGCCGGTGTGCAAGCCGGCGATCGGATTGTAAGAATCAATGAAACGGAGGTTGATTCCATTGGCGATGCGATCGCTGAGCTCAACAATTCCGCGCCTGGTAGCGAAGTCGTGGTGCAATTGGTGCGCGCCGGAAAGTCGATGGATTTCAAGCTGGTTGCAAGCCGACTGCCAACGAGCGTGCCAAGCGAGTTACCAGCAGCGTACGACGTGGGGGACGCGAAAGCAGGCGAAGACCCCGCTGCTGCGGCAAAATCGGAGCCGCCGGCGACCACTAAGGGAGAGACCAGCGAGCTGAAGCTTCCTGAGTTTCCGCAACAATGCCAGATCTACATGCCGGCGACGCATGACGATGGTCGCGCACTTGGTCTTTTGCTTTGGTTGCGCGCCCCCGGCAATGCCGATGCGGACGAAGTGATTCGCGACTGGCAGGAAATATGCGATCGTGACGGTCTAATTATCGTAGTTCCGTCGTCGGCCGAAGTAGACCGCTGGGAGCGACCGGAGCTTGAGTACCTGCGCCGCGTTTTGGACCGGGTTGTAAAGCAATACAAGATTGACCCGCATCGCGTGGTGGCTTACGGAGAGGCAGGTGGCGGAGCCATGGCTTGGCTGCTCGCCATTTCTGGTCGCGATGTCATACGGGGCGTAGCCACATCGGCTGCTCCGCTGCCGCGGCAGATCAAGGTGCCACCCAGCGAGCCAACGCAACGGCTTGCCGTATGGGCGGCACTTCCGAGCGCAGGCGACTTATCCGTGCAAATTGGACAGGGGCTGCAGAAACTCTCCGAGGCCGGCTATCCCGTTACCACGTTGGCCAGCGGAAATGAAAGCGGGAGTCTGACTGCTTCGGAGCACAACGAGTTGGCCCGATGGATCGATACGCTCGATCGGTTTTAGCTCCGCTGCCTGGCCCAAAAGCCGGCGATAGCCATACCGACGGCGAGCAGTAGATAAGTCCCAGGCTCGGGAACGGGAAGCTCGCCTGTAATGGTTAGTAGCGCATTCGCCGTGAACGGGCTGAGCATCGACTCGGGCGCACCTAGCCCGGCGCCCTCGTTGATGCCGCCAATATTCATCTTAAACGTGACGCTACTTGGATCAATTCCATGCGCCAACGTTCCTCCGGTGATAATGTTGAACGACGTTGTAAAAAGCGCGTCATTGGCCCCGGTAGGGCCCAGCGACCCGGCAAGTGTGCTCGACTTCAAGGAACCCGACAAGAGCAGGGTGTTCGCAGCATCGTAAAGTGAAACCGTCCCGCCGGTGAAATTCTGCAACATTAATTGATTGGGAAAGATGGTCGCCGAGCCAGCCTTCGTGATGCCGCTGACCGTTACTGATGCGTCCGCTGACGCGATGTCTGGAATCGATTCCAGGAAGCCTTGAAAATCTACGGCCGTGTTGTGTTCGCCCGTAGTTGCCCCGTTGCCATCATCAACCGTCGAAAGAACGCCGGCATCGAATTCAATATGTGAGGCAGAATTGCCCGGGCTCAACTTCATAATCGTTCCGGCCGGGGCTGTTGACGCAAAGACACCAATAACGGCGCCAATCGCAATCGAGCATATGACGCCGCGAAATGTTCGAAGCATTAGTCCCTCCCAGTCAGCCCGGATCGGTTTGAAGCGCGCCCGGAGTGCAGGTAGATCGTTGACCCTTAATCACGCTTGCCTATTGCCAGATACCTTTCAAGCGTCCTTTAGTTTAGTCGCATTCTACAAAAAAGGCGACTCCTTTGCCGCTCTTCAGCCAAGCCCGGTCACGATCAGCTGAGTTGAATTCGGCCAAATTCGCGTAAATATCGAGCAGTTCAGGATTTGGCGAGCGGGCTCGAATGTCTGACAGCCGCTTTTGATTCCGTGGCTAATACGGCAAGCGCGTGCGCCGGTCCAGCGGCGCTGACCGCCGGGCCGAGCTTTTCCGCCAGCGAAACGATCGGCGTGGCGGGCAATGCTTCTTTGATGACACTCTTCGAGAGGAACTCGCCCGCGCCGCTCAACACGCATGTGCTAGGCGGGCAGTGCGTTTTCGCAACGACTTTCTCCAGCGCAATCCGCAACTGCGAAAACTGGACCTCGCGGACGTGAGCAGCGGCAAGCTCCGCGTCGGACAGGGCAAAAGTCGAAGAATCGGCGCAAATCATGCGCGCAAGGCGTGCTCGCGAGTGTTGCTTTGTCAGTGGGCGGCCGTCCGCTGTCGCGGTGAAATCCCCTCGTTCAGGCAATTGGCCCAAGATAACGTGAGCATCAGCCGCAGTCGCAAACAATTCGGCTGCGACAGGGCATCGTTTGTCGCGAAACGGTAGCCAGTCGACGATCGC
The DNA here is from genome assembly GCA_036503915.1 of Lacipirellulaceae bacterium. Lineage (GTDB taxonomy): Bacteria > Planctomycetota > Planctomycetia > Pirellulales > Lacipirellulaceae > JABDGM01. The sequence goes on from DASXWB010000406.1 coordinate 3,481, forward strand.
GCATACGGGCGTGCGGCCAACGCCTGTATAAACCAGTTCACCGGCGAGCAGACGATCCGTATCGTTGTATCCGATCGGCGAGGGCTGACCGTCGACCAATGGAATAATATCCGTGGTAGTCGAGCCAACGTCGATCAGAATGCCTGCTTCCGCTGCAACGAACTGGCATGCATACGCCGCGAGCGCATGCCAATTACTGGCCGCCGCGAACTGCGGTTGGATTCGAGCCTCGGCGATTGAGACTAGCCGGCCATCGACAAGGTAAACTCTTGTTTCGCGCTTGGCAGCCACATGTTCCACGGCTGTCAGTATTTGCTCTACGCCATCTACCTTTGTAGGGAAGCAGTCGCACAGCTCGGCGGTCATTGTGATGGCGAGCCCGTAAGTGATCGGTGCGCCGCGTAGCAGCTCAGCGAGGGCGGCCGCTAATCCGGTCGGATTGCGCCATAGTTCGAACGGCATCACGCAAGCCCAGCCGCGCCCATCGGCAGCTTTCAGGTTCGCCCCGCCGATATCAAGTCCGAGCCAGTTCATCGCAGGAAGCTCACATTGCCCGCGGAATCAAATTCCAGCGGCCGGGTGTCGAAGCTGACGTTTGGCGCCCGGCCTTGAAAGACGAGCCACATGGCCTCGGCGAGGTTCGACCGCGCGGCAGC
>DASXWB010000407.1:0-12917 GCA_036503915.1 Lacipirellulaceae bacterium
GCAGGAAAGCGGCCACGCACAGAAAGATCGTCGGCGCGATGAGGCCGGCCGAGCGGAGTCCTTGAATGTCGCTTTCCAAGAGCAGGTGCGAGAGCTGGTCCTTGCGCGCGTACGCGCCCAGCCCTCCGTACGGCTCCAGCAAAAGGTCGACACGGTGGATCACTTCTTCCGGCGAAACGCCGTGCGACAGGCCGAAGGCGACGTCGTTGAACGCGCCCTCCATGTCGTACGCGATGGAAAGCGCCTCGTGTTCCATCCATAGGATGCCAAAGTGACGAGGATCGGGCAGCATGTCGCCCGGCTTGATTTGAAACACGTATTCAGGCGAGAAAGCGACGCCCACGATCCGCAGCGCCTGCCGCCGGCCGTTGATGATGGCCACCACGCTGTCGCCGATGTCCAGCTCGTTGGCTTCCATGAAAGCCTCGCTGGCAAGCACCTCGTCATCGCGGCCGACTTCCAGCGCCCGGCCGCGACGAAGGTAAAGCTGATTCAGTCGCGGCGGCCTGGTCACCGGCAGCGAGATGAGCTTGCCAACGGCGGGCTCTTCCAGGCCGGGAACGTCGAGCGTGACTACTTCGACAATGCGAGTTTCCACCTGGGCCACGCCGGGGATTTCGGCTAACCGGTCCGCCATGGCATCGGGCGCGCGCTTCACCGAGGCAAACATATCGGCAAAGCGATAGCGGTCGTAGAACGTGGCGCGCGTCAGCTCGAGCGAGTGCAGAATCGTTCGCGAATTGACGAACGTGGCCACGCCGGCCGCAATCACCACCGCGATCGCGAACGACTGCCCCTTCATCTGCGACAAATCACGGAGCAGTTTGCGGTCCAACGCGCTGATCATGGGAAAATGCACGATGCAGGATGCAGGGAAGGGCTGGGTCGTAGTCCTCCCTGCCCCGATCCTGCATCCTACCACTTCAACTCGTTTGCCGCGCGCTTCTTCGCATTGCGCTGGACGTGCACAATCTTGCCGTCGGATATCGAGATGACCCGGTCGGCCATTTCGGCGATGACAGCATTGTGCGTAATTACCGCTGTCGTCGTGCCCAATTCTTGGTTGATCTTGGCGATGGCCTCGAGCACGAGCACGCCGGTGTGTACGTCGAGCGCGCCGGTCGGCTCGTCGCACAGCAGTACAGCGGGATTCTTGGCCACCGCGCGCGCAATCGCCACGCGCTGCTGCTCGCCACCCGAAAGCTGGGCCGGGAAATGATCCTTCCGCGGCACAAGGTTCACCAGCGCCAGCGCATCGGTCGGGTTCATCGGCCGGGCTGCGATGTCGGTGACCAGCGCCACGTTCTCCCGCGCCGTCAAACTGGGAATGAGGTTGTAGAATTGGAACACGAAGCCGACATGGAGCCGGCGATAGCGCGTAAGAGCCGCGTCGTCGAATTCCGTGAGCTGCTGGCCGCGATAATAAACGGTGCCGCTCGTGGGCACATCGAGGCCGCCCAGAATGTTGAGTAGCGTGCTCTTTCCACTTCCCGAGGGGCCGAGCAGCACGACGAACTCGCCTGCGTAGAGATCCAAATCGATGCCGCGCAGCGCATGGACCTCCACTTCCCCCATGTGATACACCTTCGTCAAGTCGTGAACGGCGAATACGACCTCGCGCTCGCCACTCGCAGCAGGCACGACCGTCGCAGCCGGAATAGTGAAGGCCATGAAAATGTCGGATCTTTATAGAGACGCGGGCTCGCTTCGTACTTGGCTATTATCACCCACATTTGGCTCCGAATGAAGTGTCGGTCGTTTGCCGTCAGATTGCGGAGTTGAGTTGTCAGCGACGATGAATCGACGTAGAAACAAGTAAGGCTTGCATTGCCGACTAGTGGGCACCGGACAAAATACGAGAGGTCATTTTGATTTCAAAGTATTGCCAGGTATTTCTAAAATTGCGTTCACTCGCGCAGGCGCTCTCATTGTTGTTTGCGTCGTGCATCGGCCTGGCGCCGAGCGCTGCGCTTGCCGGCGGCGGACCCGAAAATGTCTTCTTAGTGGTGAACTCCAACAGCGATAGCTCGAAAACCATCGCGAATCACTACATCGAGCTGCGAAAAATTCCGCCCAACAACGTCTTCTACGTCGATTGGAAAGGCAGCTTGGGCGCCTGCTCCGGCAAGAACTTCCGAGAGCAGATTCTCATGCCAGCGCTCAAGGCAATCGACGATCGAAAGCTCACTCGACAGATCGACTACCTCGTTTACTCCAGCGATTTCCCCTGGCGGATGGAACTGCGATCGGTGTTCCCCAAGGATGAGTTCAAAGCGCCTTTTGACCCGATTGCCTCGTTAACGGGCGCGACCTACCTCGCGGCTTATATGGCCAGCGAGAACTCGGCCATCGTGATGCCCACCGTCAATTGGTACGTGCCTGGCCCGATCGAGCCGAACATTTCGGCGTGCCAAAAACTTGCCAACGTTCCCTCGCGCGGTTTTCGCGGACGATATTTGTGGGATCAGAACGGCCGACGCACCGAGTCGTCCGACTCAGGGCAGCGTTATCTTCTGTCAACGACGCTTGGAGTCACGCGCGGACGCGGCAACACCGTCGAGGAGGTGCTGTCTTATCTTCGACGCTCCGTGGCGGCCGACGGCACGCGGCCGCGCGGCACGATTTATTTCATGTGGAACCGCGACGTCCGCAGCTCCGTGCGCGACAAGTGTTTTGCCAGCGTGGCCCAGCAAATCAACCAGGCCGGCGGGCGGGCCACCGTTCGGCAAGGTCGGCTCCCAGACGGCGCCAAGGATGTTGCGGGCGTGATGGCCGGAACGCCGTCGTTTGATCTGGCCGCCTCCCGCATCACGATCCTGCCTGGTGCAATCTGCGAGCATCTCACCAGTGCCGGCGGCGTCCTTGCAGCCGGCGCTCACCAGACGCCTCTTACGGAGTTCCTGCGCCACGGCGCGGCCGGAGCCAGCGGCACCGTGACGGAGCCGCGGGCCATTCAGGCCAAGTTTCCGCTCGCATCGCTCCAACTCCACTACGTGCGCGGGTGTTCGCTGGCCGAGGCGTTCTATCAGTCGATCAGCGGCCCGTACCAGCTGCTTATTGTCGGTGATCCGCTATGCCAGCCGTGGGCTGTCGCACCTCGCGTGGCGGTCCAGGGCGTCTCTGATCCAAATAACGTCAGCGGCACATTGTCGCTCATGCCATCGCAAGCGGCGGGAGGCGGGCAGCCAGTCGGCACGTTTGAATTATTCGTAGATGGCCGATTGGTCGCGAGCACCCCGCCCGGTAAGACCTTGATGCTGGATACGACGAAACTTCCGGACGGATTTCACGAACTGCGTGTGGTGGGCATCCGGGCTGACTCGATCGAGACCCAAGGCCGCCAAATCGTGCCGCTGGCCGTGCGAAACGAGCGAGCGCCGGTCGAGTTGCAAGTCGCCCCGCAGCCAGGCGTGAGCCACGCGGGCAAGTTAAGAATGCGCGTTCGGCAGCCAGGTGCGACTTCTATTGCGATCCGACAGAACAGTCGCGAGGTTGGCCGCGTACAAGGCGAGTCAGGCGAAGTGGAGATTCCCGCAGCGATGCTTGGTCACGGTCCAGTGAGCTTGCAAGCATATAGCGAAGGGCCTGCAGCGACGGTTTCGTCGCCGGTTCGAATCAGCGTCAATTAAGCGTTTCGGGCGACGCAAATTCAGGGCGGCTTGCGAGGGTGTGCCGCCACCCTTCATACTATTGGATCAGGTAAGATGCGACCGCGTGGCACGGGCCGTTTCGCTGAGTTTAGCTGCTCGTTGAGTGGTTTTAGCGGCGCATTGTGCCAAGATCGGGCGGCGGCGCGGTTCGGTTGTAACGATTAGCACCAGATGTACGCAGCGAAGCGCGCTGCGTTCGTTGACAGAAAGGTCCGTGGGGATACGATAAAGCAAGGCCTTTGAGGGGTTTTCGTCGCTCGGCAACCGTCGCGTGACGAGCCCTGTTGGACGAAATCCGTGCTCGCAGATTGCAGCAGCGCTGCAGGCTCATCGGCGAGGAGCTCGCCGAGTCTCATCGGCGCATCGGCATATAGATCGGGGCTGTTTGGGACAGCTTTGACGGCGGCCAAACGGCCGCGGCAATTTGGGGATCGTCAGTGTGTGCGTCAATTCGGCCACCCGAGCCAGGGCGCCACATCTGTTCTGTAGTTTGGGCTGGAGAAATCTAACCCCGCGGCGAAACGTGCGGGATCTTCTAACATAACCTGCGCATCGTGGGCCGCCGCGCTTTAACGGTTCGACACCAATCCAGGTAGTGACCATGCAACAGTATCGAGTCAATTTTTCGCTTCTGATTGGGCTGGTGATCGGCACTCTGGTTTGCTCGGGGGCCGTCTACGGAATCTGGCGCTTCCAGATTGAGCGAAAATCAGGCGCACTGCTTGTCGAAGCCGAAAAGGCGCGCAAAGCCGGCGATTACCGCGAGGAGGTGAAATACTACTGGCAGTATTTGACACTCAACCGCGGTGATGATGACGCCCGCCTGAAATACGCCAAGGCGTATGCCGATCTGGCGGAGCAAGAGGATGCGACATTTCAAGACATCAACGCGGCCTGGCAGCAGCTGGAAACCACCGTGCGCGATCGGCGGCTTGCAGCGCGCCCGGAAGCCAAGGAACTGCGGCGTAGCCTGGCGGAAATCTTCGGACGCGTGGGCCGCTATCAGGATGCCTTGGACCATCTTGGCACATTGATTGAAAACGACCCAAAAGACACCGAGCTGCGCGTACTTCGCGTCGCCTACCTGATCCAAGCCAATGATTCAGAAAAGGCCATCGATGAAGCCTACAAGTTAATCGGCTACGACCCGGAGGAGGACACGTTCGACGCGGCCAAGGCGACCGCGCCGCATGAAGTCGACGTTTACGCGAACCTCGCGGGCATACTTCGCGTGAAGCAGGAAGCTCCCGAATTGGCGGATCGCGTGATGGAACAGCTAATCGAAGTGAATCCAGAATCAGCCGACGCATACCTTGCTCGCGCGCTATACCGCTTAACGACTGAGGATAAGGAGGGCGCCAAGGCGGACATCGAAAAGGCGTATGAGCTCAAGCCCGAGGACGCCGGTGTGTTGGTGAACATTGCTATTATCGCGGCACAGAACGAAGAGTATGACAAGGCGCGCGAGTACGTCGAGGCGGGCAAGAAGCTCTTTCCCAAGGATGAGCGATTTTATCGCGTGGGCGCCGACATCGAGATCCGGAAGCAGGATTATAAAGCCGGGCTCGCGGAAATCGACCAAGGCCTGAAGGCCATCGGCGACAAAATCAGCATGTTGATGATCGTCAAGGCCGACTTTCAGTTCAATGCGCGCGAAGTCGATGCCTTGCGGCGAACCATCGAAGATATGAAACGAGCCGGCTTCCCGCCCGAGTTCCCGGATTGGTTCGAAGCGAAGATTTTGGTCCTGGAGGAAAAATGGCAAGCCGCCGTGGAAGCGCTGGGCCGACTCAAGCCACGTTTGGTCAATGCGCCCCGATTCGGGCTGAACGTCATTGAGGCCGACTACTTTTTGGGCCTGAGTAACGAGCGCTTGGGCCGGAATGACCTGGCCTATGACTATTACGAGTTGGTCGTGGCCGCGAACCCGGAACATGAATTGGGCAAACTCGGTTTGGCGCGCGTCGGACCGTCGGCCGGTCGCGATGCCGAGCCGTCCAGCGAATTAGAGCAAGAACTCAATGAGATGCTGAAGAAGCCCAAAGAGCAGCAGGATTGGCCGGCGCTCCAAGCCAAGGTCAGGGAATTTGCGAAAGAGAAGAAGATGGATGAGCCATCGCTCAAAGTCTTCGAAGCCCAGCTGATGATGAGTCGCGAGGACTACGATGGCGCGGCCAAAGCCCTAGCCGAGGCGAACAAACTCAAGCCGAACGATCTATTGATCACGCGCGTGTATGTGCAGTTGTTCCGGCTCAATCCGAAGGCCGGCCCGGAAAAGGCCTTGGAAATGTGGCAGAAAATGGCCAACCAGTTCAAGGATCGGGAGGACGCCCTGGCGGAGCTGCGACTCGACAAGGCCGATATCCTGATCGCAATGAAGAAGGACGATTTGCGGGCCGAGCTGGCGGGCTTGTCCGAGGGAATTGATAACTGGCCGGTGCAGGAAAAGGTCGAGCTGTGGGGCGGCATGTCGCAGAAGTATCTGACGCTGGGCATGATGGACGAGGCCCGCCAATATCTTTCGCTGGCGGCCGACAATCGGCCCAACGAGCTGCCCCTGCGGATGTCGCTATTCATGTTGGCGCTGGACGCGGGCGATGATGCCGGCATGCAGGAAGCCCAAAAGAAGATTTTGGAAATCGTTAAAGACCGCAACGACAGCAACTGGCTGTTCACCGAGGCCCGCCGCAAGCTTTCGCGGCTGCAGCGGGGCGAGGTCGGCAAAGAGGCAATCAATGAAATCCGGCAGCTGGTGAACCGGGCGCAGGAACAGCGCCCCGATTGGCACGAGCCCTATGTGGTCAGTGCCGAGCTGGAATTGCAGGCCGAAAACTATGCCCAAGCGTTGAGGCAATATGACGAAGCCGCCAAGCGCGGCCGGCTTTACCCGCGAGCGGTCGGGCAACACATTCGGCTGCTCTACGGCTTCGGCCGCTTTGCCGAGGCGGGCGAGCAAATGGAACGACTTTCCGAACCGCATCGCCAAACGCTGCTTGGCGCACTTTATCCTGAGATTCTGTTCCTTACCAAGAAGCCAGAAGATGCGTTAAAGGAAGCCCGCGCCGCTACCGAACGCGAGCCGGCGAACCCGCAGGCCTACTACATTTACGGTCAGTTGTTGGCCCGCGTGGCACGACTACCAGAGGCAACTGACGAAGAGCGGAAGCAGTCGCTTGGCAAGGCCATTGAAGCCATGCGACGAGTCGTTGATTTGCAGCCCGAGTTTCCGGATGCATGGTACGCGCTCATTACGTACTACTTGATGCTGACGGATGGCGATCAGGCGCAAAAGACGCTTCGCGATGCCCAATTGGCGCTGAACGGCGACAATCTGCAGCTGTTTTTGGCCAGGAGCTACGAGGCGCTGCGTCGTTGGTTTGACGCGGAAACCATGTATCGGGCCGTGTATGAGGCAAAGCCCGATGAGTTACCGCGCGCCCAGCAACTGGCCGCGTTTTATCTGGGTCCAGTCTACCCCATGCCGGATCGGCAACAGAAGGCGGCGCCGCTGATCAACCAGATCTTGCGCGCCGGCGCCGAAGGAAAAATCGCGGCCAACGATCCCAGCGTGCAGTGGGCCCGGCGAATGGGTGCTCGGCTGCTGGCGGCCGAGGCGCGCGCCACCGGCGATTATCAAAGTCTTGTCAAGGCCGAGAAGTTGCTCACTTCCAATCAGCAAGCCGGAATCTTTTCCGTGGAAGACAAGTTGGAAATGGCGCGGATTCTTCACACCCGGCCCGAACCCGAGTCGCGCATGAAAGCCAGAGATTATCTCGAGGATGTGCGCGGGTCGCAGGCCCAGGCCCTCGGTGAGGAAGAAGAGCTAATCCTAGCTGAGATGTACCACGCGCTCGGCGATTGGCGCAAATACACCAGCCAAATGGACATCGTCACGAACAGGTATTCCGAGTCGGCCCGTGCGCGGGAAGCCTACGCGCGAAGGCTGCTGGCTCGGGGCGACCAGCAGTCGATCAATAAAGCCAAGACGCATATCACCAAACTTCGGCAGCTGGCGCCAAATAGCGCGGCGTCGTTCGAACTCGCGGTTCGCTTGTTCGACAAGCTCGACATGCAGCCGCAGGCCCGCGCCGAGTTGCTGCGACAGTTGCCCGATATCGCGGCCATTCAGGAGATTAACCAGCAGCAACTGCGAACGCTCTTGATGTTCGCCGATTTGTTCGTGGAGCTCGACGACCTCGACACGGCCGAGAAGATTTATACCCAGCTGGCCGCCCGCGAACCGGCGATGTCGTATGCCCTGGCCGTCTTCCTGGGAACGCATCGCGGCGTCGATAAGGCCTTCGAGAAACTGAACGAGATTTACCAGCCGGACCGGATTCCGGATATCGTGCGAGCTGCGCTCGACGTGGTGCGGAAAAAACGTGATCAGGTCGCTGAACAATATGACCCCCAGATCGAGCGCTGGCTAGAAATCGGTTTGCTGGAGAGTCCCGATTCGATATCACTCCTAATGCTCAAAGCCGATTTTCGCGACATTCAGCGCAATTACGACGAAGCGGCCGCGCTCTACCGCAAGCTGCTGGACCATAGGGATCTCGTCGGCCTGCGCCGTGCGATTGTGCTGAACAACCTGGCGTACCTCATCGCGCTGGCCGGGCCGGCAGCCGGCAGTGATGCCGATGCGCTGAAACTGGTAAATGAGGCAGCCAGCATTCTCGGTCCGAACTCGGACATCCTCGACACGCGCGCGATTGTGTATATTGCGCGCGGGCAATACAGCGAAGCCATCGCGGATTTGGAGCTATCCGTCACGGACAACCCGACGGCGTCGAAGTATTTCCACAAGGCTCTGGCCCATCTGCTGGCGCGCGAAAATCGCGAAGCCGTCGAGGCGTGGGAAAAAGCCGAAGGGCTCGGCTTGAGCCGCGAATCGGTCAACCGCATGGAATACGAAAAATACGACGAAACCAAGGCGAAGATCGACGAGCTCCGCGGCGGCGCTCCAGTTACGCAAACTGAACCATTGCGAAGGGCCGGCTAATTGGCTCGTCAGCCTGAGAAATGGGGAGGCGCATGATGTACATCGCCCGCTATCTCGCAGCCGTGTTGGCCATCGGCTTCGTGGCACTTGCGCCCCAAGCCGTTCGCGGCCAGCATTCGAGCGAGCTGAACCGGTTTTACGGCCAGGGGGTCAACGCGTATTTTGCCGGCCGATCGAGCGAAGCCGAATCGAATTTATCGCAAGCCTTGGCGCTCGATGCCGAAGATCCACGGATCTATTATTTTCGCGCCCTGAGCCTCGTGCGTCTGGGCCGGCTGGATGAAGCTCGCGGCGACATGATGGTGGGCGCCAGCATCGAGGCTCGGCATCCGCAGCGGTTTGCCGTCGGCAGGGCGCTGGAGCGTGTGCAAGGAGGCCACCGCTTGATGCTGGAGCGGTACCGCCGAGAGGCACGTTCCCAACAGGTGGCGCTAAAGCCGGCCCAACCGATTCAGCCCGTTCGCCGCGAGCCGCAAATCAAAAGCCACGACGAACACGTATTGCGCCGGCGGATCGTAATCCCATTGGATCGGCTGCTTGGACCTGGCAGCCCGGAGCCGCTTTCGGCCGAGGAGCTGTCGCAGCGCACGCGGCGAGCGCTTGAGACACCTGCTGCGCCGCCCCAGCCGGCCCGACAGGCAGCGGGACCGGTCCTGACATCTGACGACCCGTTCCGCGACGATCCAGCGCGACCCGAAGAAGCAGCCGCCACAGCGCCGCCCGCTGCGGAACCCGTCAGCCCAGCCGAGTTCGAATCGGAAGAAGGGCAGGAATTTGAAGCTACGGCGGAGGCCGAAGAAACGCCCACGGCTGAGGAGACGCCCGGCGGCGAAGAGGACCCGTTCAGCGATCTATAGTTGTCCGGTGAAGCGATCGCGAGCAGTAGAAACCGTAAAACGAGTATATTTCAGGTGCCATTGAGATGAAGCGTGTTGTTTTGCTATCTGCGGTGGTTTTAAGTGTCGGGCTGTTAGGGGCCAGTCTCGCGGGCTGCGCCAATGAGTCGACTTCGAGTGCTTCAGGGAGTGTCGCTAAAACGATACAGAAGCCCGGGCCGGAAGAAAGCTTCAAGCTGATCGTGGAAACATTCAGGCGCGGCATCGAGGATATCCCCATCGGCTTTGTGATACGTCAAGAGAGCGGGCAAAGCATGATGGTAGGCAAGAACGAGGTGAGTCATAAGCTCATCCGCCCGGCAAAGGAAGACGATCCCTACCGAGCCATCATCACGGTTACTAGCCAATCACGCTACTCGATTCAGCGCACTCGGGAGGAGGCCGCTCCCGAGGACGAGGGAGAGCCGTCGGTGGCCAGCGATCTGACTGACGTATCCGAGGAGGAGAACGGCCAGGAAATCTTCGATTCAGAACTTGTGGGGGGAACCAATTCGAAAAACGAGACGCGGCGGAAGACGCCCGGCGAAACGGAACAGTTTGTTGCCCGCCGGCCTGACGAGGGCCAGCGAGACTACGAATTGGTGTACGAGAACGGCGAATGGCGCCTAATCACCGAGACCGATCCTGAAACCGAGAAAGCGATTCGCGACGCGTTCAACCGAGCCCTCAAAACGCAGGTCAACGGTTAGTTGTCTTATGATCGTGTGCTCCGATAGTCGCCGAGCTGGCTAGGCCCGGCCATTGCGGTCCAGCACCTCGAGATTTCCCTTTCGAAACGCGTCGGCCATGGCTCGCGGCACTTCCGCCTCGGCCAGGAACACCGTCGCCCGGTTGGCAGCGACCTCGGCGCGCATCTCTTGCTCTCGCGCAATCGCATTGGCCCGCCGCTGCTCGGCCAGGGCCTGGGCCTTGCGCGTGTCGGCTTCCGCCTGATCGGCTTGCAGCCGGGCGCCGATGTTTTCGCCGATGTCGATGTCGGCGATGTCGATCGACACAATTTCAAATGCCGTGTGAGCATCGAGCCCGCGCTCCAGAACCGCCTTCGAAATGCGATCCGGGTTCTCCATTACTTGCAAATGATCTGCGGCGGAGCCGATCGAGGTGATGATGCCTTCGCCGACGCGGGCGATGATCGTTTCTTCGGTTGCCCCGCCGATCAGTTGCGCAAGATTCGTGCGAACCGTGACTCGCGCGCGAACCAATAACTCGACGCCGTTCTTGGCCACGGCGCTGAGCGTCGAGCGGCCCGATTTTTCCACGTCGGGGCAGTCGATTACCTTCGGGTAAACGCTCGTGCGAACGGCGTCCAAAACGTCGCGGCCGGCCAGGTCGATTGCCGCCGCGCGGTCGAAATCCAAGTCGATGTCGGCCCGATGAGCGGCGACGAGCGCGTGGATCACGCGCGGCACGTTGCCGCCCGCCAGGTAGTGTGCCTCCAGTCGCCGCGTGGTGATGCCGGTGAGAGGATCCGTCCCTACGCCGGCCTGCAACGCCATGATCTTGCCTTCCACAATCGTGCGGGCGTGAACTTGCCGGAAACTCATGCCGATCAGGCTTAGCAGGCTTACATGCGCGTTGGACATCAGCGCTTGCAGCCACAGCTTGCCGTAATTGAATAGCACGATTGCGATCACAAACGCCGCGATCAGCAATAGCGCAATGATCGCGAGCGTCACTATCGGCTGGCCGTCTTCTTCGAACAGATTCTCCTCTTGTGCCAACAACGGGCGAAACGCGGGTTCGATGGACAAAGCGAGCAGCAGACCGTTCATCGTTGACCTTTCAGGCGGGGATAGGCATTGCCGGGGCGCGGCAGGCTCGCTTTATGATAATGCGGCCGCCGGGCGACGAGAAGCAGTAGCCCAATCTATCTCTCCACGGCCGGACCAAAATGGTCCGGATATATCACTCCACGGCGGGACGCAGATCGTCCGGCTATGTAGCCGGGCCATGCTGGCCGGGCCGATTGATGTCGCAAGAAATCGGCCGCTTCGAGTACAGTCATATCGCAAAACCGCGAAATCCGTTTTAAGTCGCAAACCAAGGAGGCGACCATGATTGCCCGCATTAAGTACGTCCTGCTCTTTTCATTCGTCTCACTCTTGAGCATCCAAGATGGCGCACTGGCCGCTGAAACCTACGCCATCGACCCGGCCCATACGTCGGTCGTGTTCAGCGTTGGTCATACCGGGCTGAGTTACACCTACGGCGTGTTTCGCCAGGCGGGCGGGAGCTATCTTCTGGACCAGTCCAATCCGGCCAATTGCCGGTTCGCATTTGCGATTCAAACCGATAGCATCGATACGAACCACGCCGAACGCGACAAGCATCTGCGCAGCGCGGATTTCTTGAATACCCAGCAGTTTCCCACGATCACGTTCGAATCCACCAGCTGCGCGCTGGCCACCAATGCGCCGGCCGGCAGCATCATCTACAACGTGACGGGCAACCTCACGATTCACGGTGTCACGCGGCAGGTAACGCTTCCTTTGCGCATGCTGGGCGAAGGCAAGGGGCCGTTCGGCGACCAGCGCACCGGCTTCCTTTGCCAGGTGGAGCTTAAGCGCAGCGAGTACGGCATGCGGAACCTGCTCGACATGGTGGGCGACGCCGTGGGCATCACGATCAGCTTCGAGGGCATCCTGCGCGACGGCACCGGCCAAGTCGCGCCGCCGCCGCAGAGGTAGGTCTTAAGAGCGTGCACCGGCCTGAGTAAACGCAGCGCTTGTCCCGCCTGGCCTGAAGGGCCAGCATATGACAGCCCAGGGCGCAGCCTCGCCAACGGCGAGGCGTAGCCCTGGGTATCGGTCACCCCCAAAACCTCAAGCCCTGAAAGGGCGCCATGCAACGAGCTGGAATCTCGCCCTTTCAGGGCTTCAATGACGTTTTCGCGGCCGGAACCCAGGGCTGCGCCCTGGGCTGTCGCATCTTGCCCTTTCCGGGCAATAGGTCCATCGCTATTCCGCGAATACACAGTCGCTGGCATTCTTTACCGCATTCGGCGATAATTACTCTGACCCTTCTGGTCCCGGGGCATCAGGAGTGAACAGAGGTCTGGGAGACAAAGCAATGTCCGGCTCATCTCGTCGTCAACAGAATCGTCGGTTTGGTTTTACGCTTGTCGAACTACTGGTCGTGATCACGATCATCGGCATGCTGGTGGCCCTGTTGCTGCCGGCGGTGCAGGCGGTGCGCGAAAATGCGCGGCAAACGCAATGTACGAATAACATGAAGAACGTTGCGCTGGCCACGGTGGCCCATGAGACGGCCAAAGGCGAATTCCCCGGCTATTCGCAGTTCATCAAGCGCGCTAAGAACGTATGGGCGCACATCGACTACAACGGTAATGAAGGGAAGTTCATTGTCGTA
>DASXWB010000408.1:0-4587 GCA_036503915.1 Lacipirellulaceae bacterium
GGCGACGACCGCGGGAACCTGCGCGTTTGGAGCCGGGGTCGTGGACAAACCGCACCCTCCGCGAAATGGGAATTGGAATTTGAGCTCGAAGGTCACAATAGCTCGGTTACATCGATTCGCTTTATGCCCGACGGGCAGCGCCTTATCACGGCCAGCGGAGACCGCACGTGCGGACAGTGGGATTTAGCCACCGGCCAGGAGCTGCGCGAGCTTGTGCTTCGCCATCCTGAATGGGTGTCATCGCTCGATATTTCGCCGGACGGCGCGTCGGCGATAACCACGTGCGACGACGGCGTCGCGCGACTGTGGCGCCTGGCCGACGCGGCGCAGCTGGCCGCGGTTCGCTCGCCAGGCGAGAAATTCAATTGGGGCGCCGTGTCGCCCGATGGCAGCACGGCCGTGATCACCTCCACGGTAGACAAGCGAGTCTGGTTGTGGGACCTGTCGGCCGCGCGCGTCGCAGGCGCTCAAGCAGCCGGCGACTTCGTGGCCGGCACGAACCTGTTGCAACCGTTCCTGAACTTTAATCCTGGCGGCGAAGTATGGATGGCTGCATTTGCGCCGGATGGCAATCGTGTGCTGACGCTCGGCGGCAACGATGCCGAGTTGTGGAATATCAGCACGCGAAAGCGGGAAGTGCGATTCAGCTCCCACGGCGCCGTGGCCTCGGCGGCACTTTCCCCCAACGGACGCCTGATAGCCACCGGCAGTTGGGATCACTCAGCAAAAATCTGGGATGCCGAAACCGGCCAGGCCATTCGAAAACTTGAAGGCGAGCACTCCGCGCAGGTGAACTCGGTCGAGTTTTCGCCCGATGGCGCTCAGCTATTGACGGCAAGTGATGATAAGACCGCCTGCCTGTGGGACGTAGAAACGGGCCGCTCGACTGGCAAACTGACGGGGCATACGGGACGAGTCATCGCGGCGACGTACTCGCCCGACGGCACCCGAATCCTTACGGTCAGCGGCGACACCACGGCGCGCGTCTGGGACCGCGCCACCGGCAACTTGCTGGCCACGCTCGAGGGACATTCGCGTGCCGTGCTCTGCGGCCAGTTCTCTGCCGATGGCAAGCGGGTCATCACCGGCAGCCGCGACGGCAAGGCCAAAATTTGGGACGTCGCAACTGAAAGGATGCTCGTCGAGTTGGCCGGCCACACGGCCGCAGTCACGGCCGTCGCATTCTCTCCCGACGGCACGCGAGCTCTTACCGGAAGCCAAGACAACACCTGCAAGCTATGGGACCCGCAGCCGGACAAAAACGGAAAAGAGATTCTCACTCTGCCCGGTCACACGCAGGAAGTAACGTCAGTGAGCTTCTCGCCGGACGGACGCAATGTGCTGACCTCGAGCCGCGATGGCACGGCCATCATCTGGCTGGCCGAGAGCTGGCGCGACGATGCCGCGCTGCAGGCCGCACGCGGTGTAGCAGGCACACTCCGTGTGCCGTAGCATCGAATTGCAAGCGATCCAATGTCGACCCACGCGCAAACATCGGCAATGCGAGGTTAGTGAGCTTTCTCGTATTCCGCGGACGGCACACCGAGCCGGCACCCGGCTGAACCGGCCGCCGGGTGCCCGGTGCCTGCTACAGTAGCAGTGCTAGCCGCGCGCGACGACTTCTCGCCAGGCGTTGCCTAACCCTCAAGGGCCGCGGAGCGGTATCCCGATACAGATAGCGGACCCGTGGCGGCGCTCCGAATCGGGCGGTGCTGCGCAATCAGCGCGGTCGAGATTTTGTATCTATCTACGGGACGAAGACACGCAGTGAATTCAGCGCCTGTTTCACCGACGCCTCGACGCCGCGCCCATTCCACGGCGGGCGGTTGCGCGCTGCTTGCTCGCCTGCCGGAAATTCCGGACCAGCAAACGACGGAGCCGCGCCCTTCAACGCGGCTTTTGGCGACGACAAACACTCAATATCGCGTCGATACACCGAGCATCGATAACCGGACTTCGCGAAGCCTCGATTCCGATTTGCAATACGATCCTCAAGCGCCGCTCCCGCATCCGCTCAGCAACGAGCCCTCGACTCGAATGCCTCAACCCCATGGGTTTCAGCGCACGTGGCGCGTGGATCAAGCCAGCCCGGCGGCGCACAGGAGATCACAAATTCTCCCTCGCTCGAATCCATTTGCCATTCCTTCCTCGAGCCTCGACGATGCGTTCGCTCCACTGGCGCGCTTCGTGATGATGTTCGTGTTGTTCACGATCGCCGGAACGACGATCCTCGTGGCCGGAAAAGCGAACCACTCCAAACCGGAAATCAGCCCGGCCGCTGCCACAACGGCCGGCCCGCTGCTCGAGCCGACGACGACCATAGAGCCAGTTCGGCCCGCCGTCCAACAGCCGGTCGCTGCATCGACCGCAACTGGCCCGATCGGAGAAGCCGCGGTTCAGCCACGGTACGAGACCGATAGTCTGCCTACATTCCCCGATATGTTCGCGACGCCATCCGACGCGTCACTTGACGGCGAAGAAACGAGCGGCCAACAAGTCACGAGCGACGGACCTGCGGAGGAGTCGAGCCCAGCTGCTACCGCACTGGAATTCCTCACGTCGCCGCTCAGCGGCACCGGGCGCGCGTTGCCGCAGGTCCAAACATCGGAGCCGCCGGCGGCGGTTGCTCACCTGCCCGGCCATATCCTTGAATCGCCCTCGCGACAGGCCAGCAATGACGACGAACCGAGCGTTTATTAAAGCGTACCGTCAGGATGCGGCGCAGAGCGTGCCGATGCCGCCCGCCCTGGCCGGTGTCCCGCGACCGGCGGTCGCGGCGAGCGCGACGATTCAACTCGTGGCTGCCGCAAGCGAATTGCATGCGGCTGCGCCGGGCCAGCAATTGTCGCCCATCGCGCCCTTGTCGGAACCAATTGATGTCCTCCCGCCTGCCTCTGCGGCGTTCGTCGGTACGACGCTGCAGCTTGATGATCTTTGCGCGAGCCCAGCGCTGTCTGCCCCGAGCGCCGAACGCGTAACCGTTCGCACTGAGGAGCGCATCGCCGGGCGCAAACGGCCACTTTCGGACTATATTGGCCGCCAGTCGAGGCAACCGGCGCCCGTGACTGAATCGCATGACGAGTCTTTCCGCCCCGGCACGACGGTTGCCTCATTCCGCTGGCCGTCGATCTGCCGCTTGCTGGCCCAGCAATGCCGAGCCGAGCTGGACAGCATCGGGGATATGTTGCTGAGCGAGGCGGAGCAAGGAAGCTCAATCATCGGCATGGCGGGGCTGTTTCCCGGGAGCGGCGCGACGACGACCTTAATCGCGCTGGCCGCGCGCCTGGCCCTCCGCAAACGTAATATCTTGCTCGTCGACGGCAATTTTCAAAGGCCGCAGCTCGCCGCGTCGCTCGATGTGGTGCCGACGGCCGGTTGGCAGGAAGTTCTTGCGGGCGGTGCGCCGCTCTCCGACGCGATTATCCGCGCCGCAGACGACTCGATCGACGTGCTAGCGCTTGGGGCGAACTCGCCGGATGACGTCCTGCGGCTAGTCACCGGTCCGCACGTCGAAGCAAGCACGGGCACGATCCGCCGTCACTACGATTTGACACTCGTTGACCTGGGCGCTTTTTTTGATGCGACATCGAGGCCCATCCTGCTGGAGCTGGTGCGCAACATGCGCATCGGCACGGCGTTGGTGGCGTCGCTGCCCGAAGAGACCGATTCGCGCGATCTCGACACACTCGCCGACGAGCTTGGCCGCAGCGGCTGCGAATTGCTGGGGCGGATTGAGAATCGGGTCGCGAAGACGCAAGCAATTTTTTGAGCCGACCTATGTACACCGAATACTGGCAACTGGCCGCCAAGCCGTTTGAACCCTCCGCCGATCGGGCCTCGTATTACCCGTGTGAATCGCACGAAGGCGCGGTGCTCAAGCTGCGTTACGCGGTGGAGAATCGTCGCGGCGCGGTGGTGCTGGCCGGACCGGCCGGCGTCGGCAAGACGATGCTCATCCAAATCTTGCGCAGCGAGCTGCCGGAAAATATCGCACCGCGAGTGCACCTGGTGTTCCCGCAGATGTCGAGCCGCGACCTGCTTGTGTATCTGGCCGAGCAGATCGGCGCACCGCCTGCCGATCCGCCGCGGCACACGGTGGAGGAAAGCGTTCGCCGCCTGGAATTCTTCCTCGGCCAGAATTCGAACCAAGGCCGGCATGCGCTCGTGGCGATTGATGAGGCGCACTTGCTGGAAGATTGCGGCGCGCTGGAGACGCTGCGGCTCCTCTTGAACTTCGAATCGGCGGGCCGGCCGCTTTTGACCTTGATTCTCGTCGGTCAGATGGGCCTCGTTTCCTCGATCTCTCGCTTGCCGAGCCTTGACGAGCGCGTGGCGGTAAAAGCGCTGCTGCGTGCGTTCACGCCGCAGGAAACGGAAGGCTACGTCCGCCGCCGGCTGGAACTGGCCGGCGCGAAGCGCGAAATCTTCACGCCGGATGCGATCGAGGCGCTGCACTACTTGGGCCACGGCGTGGCCCGGCAAATCAACCGCCTCGGCGACCTAGCCCTGTTGGTCGGCTTTGCCGACCAGCTGCCGCAGATCACGGCGCAGCAAATCGAGTCCGTGAGCGAAGAGCTGGTGACGCTC
>DASXWB010000409.1:0-5710 GCA_036503915.1 Lacipirellulaceae bacterium
CATGATTTCACGCGCCGGGTAGGTTGGGCCGGGTTGCTTCGGGTCGGTCACCCAGTGGGTCGTCCAATCCTCGTTCTTCTCCACCGCCTGCATGAAGTCGTCCGTCACGCGCACCGAGAGGTTCGCGTTCTGGAACATGATTGAGCTATAGGCCTCGCCGTTGAAATTCGACTCGTACTTGCCGCTGGCGATCAGCGTATGGGCCTTCTGCTCTTCCTTCCACTTGCACTCGATGAACTCCATGATGTCGGGGTGCCAGACTTTGATCGACTGCATTTTTGCGGCACGCCGGGTCTTGCCGCCGCTTTTCACCACAGCGGCGACTTGATCGTACACGCGCATGAACGAAAGCGGCCCACTCGGCTTGCCGCCGCCAGCCAGCTTCTCGCGATGCGAGCGCAGAGTGGAAAGATCCGTGCCGGTGCCGCTACCGAACTTGAACAGCATGGCCTCGCTGCGCGCAAGCTCCATGATGTCTTCCATGTTGTCGGCCACGTGCTGGATGAAGCATGCGCTGCCCTGCGGATACTCGTACGGATTCTCCGGCTGCACGACTTCGCCCGTCTGCGGGTCCCAGCGCCAGTTGCACTTCGTGCCCGTGATGCCGTACTGATGGTACAGCCCCACGTTGAACCACACGGGTGAATTGAACGCGCCATGCTGGTGCAGGCACAGCCATGCCAGCTCGCGATAGAACCGCTCGCCGTCCTGCGCCGACGCAAAATACCCGTCTTCCATTCCCCAATCGGCAATTGTGCGGGCCACGCGGTGCACCAGCTGCCGCACGCTGTACTCGCGCTCGCTCGTGCCCACCTCGCCGTAGAAATATTTGCTGCAGATGACGTTCGTGGCGAGCTGGCTCCAGAACGACGGCACCTCGCAGTTCGTCTGCTCGAAAATCAGCTCGCCATTCTCGCCCTTGATTTGCGCACTGCGAACTTCCCAATCCACCGTTGAAAACAAGTCCTCGACGTCTGTCGGGCAGAACAGGGCATCGACCTTCAGCCGGCCGTGGAACCGCTTCGTTGCGGTATTGGTCGTCTTGGAGATACCGCCTTGTTGAACCTTCGCCATGGTCATTGCATCATCCTCCATGCAAATGTCGACATCCTGAAATTGAATTAATAATTGGCGGCGCGCTCCTTTACCTAAGCGAGCGCGCTTCCAAGCTCGTAATGCGGCATCAATTGACACCGTCCACCAAAGTTGGCTTTCGGGCCTAACTTTCAAAGGCCAGCCAACAAGTCGCAATTGCTGTAACAATTGCAACTATTCGCGCAAGCCATTTCCCTATTTTGCTGTTAGGCTTTCGTGATTTCCTTTTTGCACTCGCGGATGAATCGAAACAAATGCACACCAGGAATTGAAATGTCATGGGTAGGAACATCCTCCGTGCAGATGGACGGGCGTCCTACCAAATGAACAAATGTGCACGCACGAATCAGATCGGCCGATCCGACCGGGCGGCACCAGATTTAGGGCTTCGATTGCCCAAAACCCGAAAAATGAATCGTCCCGACACCGCAAAACCACAATATATTGTATGCAAACGGGCTGCAGCTACAATACGTTGTTGTTTCAGGAGTCCGATGATACTCGCCCGACAAGTTTCGTCAATGCAATTTCTTGTGCGTCGTAAGTTGCTGTCACACAATCGCTTGTGGCTTCTATTAAATTCTAGCAGCGCTAGCATGAAGTACGCGCGAAGTGCCGAAAACACTATAAATCACGCTTCGCGGCGAATTTCTGGGAGCAGACCTGCTACCAAGGATCACTACTGAAAGAATGTTCAAAATAATTCGCCCCGACTGCGGTAGGATGACAAACTGTCGAGGCGCGCGGCGTCGACTCCGAACCACTACACTGGCGGAACGGATTTACGCCCTCGCACAACGTGTACGATTTTCACTCGCCGCCAGCGGAGCCTGACGACCTATGTGGCCGCGTAAGCAGTTGGATATCGATTGGGCCGACTTCGCCTTTGGCTTGCGCAGCATCTTCCGCCCTACTCGCGGGCGTGATACAGAAATTCTGCCGTCCGGTTGGATTCCAACAGACGAAGCGCTCGTGTCGCTCTCCGTGCGCACCGGGTGGGATTTGTTGATGACCGCGCTCGGCCTTCCGCCGGGCAGTGAAATCATCATGTCGTCGGTGACGATTCCCGACATGGCCCGCATCGTCCAGCACCATGGCCTCGTGCCCGTTCCGATCGACGTCGATGCCGAGCTGCTGGAGCCGGATCTGGATGAGCTTGAACAATCGATATCGCCTCGCACTCGGGCAATTCTCGTGGCACACTTATTTGGCAGCCGGATCAACATGAAGTCGATTATCGACGTGGCCCGGCAGCATCGTTTGCTGGTCATCGAAGATTGCGCGCAGGCGTTCGTGGGCCGGGCGTACGGCGGACATCCCGATAGCGATTGCAGCATGTTCAGCTTCGGCCCGATCAAAACGGCCACGGCGCTCGGCGGCGCGGTGTTGCGCGTACGCGATGGCGATTTGCTCGAGAAGATGGCACTGCTGCAGCACGCCTACCCGCTGCAGAGCAAGCGCGCGTACCTGGCCCGGCTCGGCAAGTATATGTCGTTTCGCGTTCTTTCCAAACGACTCGCGTACCGCGGGCTTGTGCGAGCGTATCGCGCGCTGGGAATCGATTACGACGCCGCGTTCAGCCATGCGGCTCATTCCTTCGGCCAGAGCAATTTCTTCGATCGCATCCGGCGGCGCCCCTGCAGCCCACTGCTCGGTATGCTCGAGCGCCGGCTAAAGCGATTTGACGGGCGCGGCCTCGCGCGCCTGGAACACCGCGCAGCATGCGGGCGCGAGCTTGCTCGCATTTTGCCGGCCGGAATGGTTGTCGGCGCAGAAAACTCGTCGCACACCTATTGGGCGCTTCCCGCGCGAGTCGCCAACCGCCAGGAAGTGCTCACTGCCCTTCGCGCCGCCGGCTTCGACGCCACGGCTCGCTCCAGCCTTGTGCCCATCGCCGGCCCACAGGACTTATTGGCAAACGGCCACCGGCGAGCCAGGTGGCTCGAGGAAACCATCTTCCTTCCCAACGGAGACGACATGCCCGATCGCGAATGGCAGCGAATGTCGTCAGTGCTATGCGAGGTCGCTCGCGCCGTTCCCGCGCCGGAACCACGCCGCGTGCGGGAACGCGTCGCGCCGGCGCGCGTCTCTGTTCCATTATGAGCGACGTGGCCGAGATCGAAGACGGCGTGCGGCTATTCGCCGTCAGTTTCGGTCACCCATTTGCCGTCCTCGTACCACATTTCAACGATCCCGGATGAATCGACAATCCAAAGCGTTGCCATTTCGTGCCGGCGAAAGTATTCGGCCAGCGGCCGCGTCTCCACCACAATTGCCTTGGTCGGACCGCGGATAATTACGGGTTCGATCGTCGTTTCCCAACCCGGCTTCAGCTCGAAGTCGGACAGCGTCGCCTCCAAACCGGGTACTACATTGGCATCACGCCAGCACTCCATCACCGCATCGGCGTCATTGACTAGACAGCACAGTCTAAATTGGCGCGGTGGGTGGCCAAACTTCATGGTTTCCGCAGTCCAGTTCTCGTTGTACTGCAGGCCGAGCCTATACTTGGGAAATTCAAAGTCGCGCCGGTAGAACAGCACGCGCATCGGGTTTGTTTCGACGAGTTTCTTTTCACCGTCTCGTTCGATCTCTGTGAGCTGTCGCGGCTCATACTCGCGCAGCCGTGCATAGACGCGCTTCAAGTTGGCAACAAAGGCATCATCCAGCTGAGGAAAGTTGGCCCGCGGATAACCGGCGAAACCACAGAACGCGTCCTCGTAGCCGCCCAACGATGAGTACTCAAATACCGTCGGATTGGCGCGATCGGCTTTCAAGCCGGCTACTTGTTCCGCGGTCAGCGTCGTGGGAAAGAACGCATCGCCGGGCAAGAAGAAATTATTATTGCCCGGCGCCGCGCCGCTCAGTACGACGGTGGCAATCCAGACAACACTGCAATGGCGTTCCACCATGTGTGTTACTAAGCGCATATGTCTCACCCAAAAAATGAAGTCTACGGGTGGCGGATACCGCCAGTATAACGTCACGGCGAAGAGCCGCCAAAAACGCCCCCCTGTTGCGGCGCATGGCTTCGGCCCCGAGGGTATGCCGCGCACGATTTTGCCGTGTGCCCGGTCGCAAGCGAACTGAGTTTGCCGATT
Source organism: Lacipirellulaceae bacterium (assembly GCA_036503915.1). Classification (GTDB taxonomy): domain Bacteria; phylum Planctomycetota; class Planctomycetia; order Pirellulales; family Lacipirellulaceae; genus JABDGM01. The sequence goes on from DASXWB010000409.1 coordinate 4,197, forward strand.
ACTTTGCGCTCAACTCGTGCACGATGTCCACCAGCGCCCGGGCGTTGTCGACGGGCGTTTGCGGCAGCACACCGTGGCCCAGATTGAAGATGTGCCCCGGGCGGCCGGCCGCTTGCTGCAGAATATCGGCGGCGCGGCGTCGGATTTCATCGCGGCCGGCCAGCAACGCGGTCGGGTCCAAATTACCTTGAATTGCCCGGTCGTGGCCGGACATCTCCCAGGCATCGTCCAGTCGCACGCGCCAGTCGACGCCCACGACGGCCGGCGCTGCCTTGGCCAATAGTCCCGTAAGCTGCGGGTTCCCGGTGGCAAAGCTGATCACCGGCGCGCCCGGCGTGATTCCGTCGATGATCTGACTGACGAACGGCAAAACATACTGGCGGTAGTCGTCCGGCCCCAGGCAGCCGACCCAACTGTCGAACAGCTGCACGGCACCGGCCCCCGCGGCGATCTGTGCATTGAGATACACAACGACGGCGCGCGACAGCCGGCCCATCAGCTCATTCCATGCCGCGGCGTCGCGATACATCAGCGTTTTCGTGTGCAGATAGCTGCGGCTTGCCCCGCCTTCGATCGCGTAGCTCGCGAGCGTGAACGGCGCGCCGGCAAAACCGATGAGCGGAATGTGCGCCGGCAAATCGGCGCGCGTTTGCCGCACGGCCTCCATCACGAAGTGCAGCGCCTCGGCGCTTTCCAGCTCCACAACGCGATCGACGTCGGTCGATTCGCGCAACGGGTTGTGAATCACCGGCCCTTCGCCGTGGGCGAATTCCAGCTCCATGCCCATCGGCTCGAGAATCGGCAGCAAATCGGAGAACACAATGGCCGCGTCAACACCGAGCCGCTCAACGGCCGTGCACATGATCTCGCTGCACAGCTGTGGATTGCGACAGAGCTCCAGAAAGCTATGTTGCTCGCGGATGCGTCGGTACTCCGGCATGTACCGCCCGGCTTGGCGCATCAGCCAGATCGGCGTGAAATCGGTCGGCTCGCGCCGGCACGCGCGCAGGAACGCACTATCGCGCCACGAGTCGTCCTGATTGCGGATTTCGGATTGCGGATTGCGGATTGACTCGGTTAATCCGAAATCCGAAATCCGAAATCCGAAATCCGAAATCTGGCTTGCAACGCGTCGTTTTCGGGCAAGAATTTCCCCCGCCCGCTCCGCCGTTTCCTGCACCAGGTGGCCCATCTTCGGGTGCGAGGGCTCCAGGTCCACGGGCAGGTTCTGGCTGCGCAGCATTTCGCTCGTGGTTGGTCCAATGGACGCCACGAGGACGCCGCGAAATGCGCGTCGCAGCTCGTCGGCAAGGCCCAGATCATCGGCCAATTTCAGCAAATTCAGCACCTGATTGCCCGAAGTGAACATCGCCACATCGACCTCGCCCGCGGCGATGCGGCGGATGTTTGCCTCAAGCGGGCCGCAGTCTTCCGGCAGCGCCCAGTCGTACACGTGCACAGCGTCGACGACCGCGCCGCGGGCTTCCAAGCCGGCGATCAAGCTGGGATTGGTG
>DASXWB010000410.1:0-3246 GCA_036503915.1 Lacipirellulaceae bacterium
TGCGCTCGGCCGCCGAACGAGTGATAGAAGACCTAGAACTACGAATCGGCAAACTCCTCGAATGCTTCCTACCCGATGAGTGTAGCCGCTACTTTTCCCACTGCGGATACTCCGCACGCCAATTCTAAAAATGCTCTAGCACCTTTAACGAGGAACTAATCGCCTCCGCGTTGCAGCATTTGACTTGTTTTTCACCGCTGGAGGACCGCTGCTCGACTCAATGAAAACGGTCATGCAATTAATTAAAAACAACATCAGATGGAGAAGCGTTGTGGCTAAAGTGAGCTGAAGGATAGGGCGGCTACACGCCTGACCTACGCTTACTTCTCGCCGCCTTCCAGGCAGTAGAGATGTTTGTGGCCGCGCAGAAAGAGTTGGCCGCCGGCGATTGCGGCAGAGGCGCTGATCGGTTCGGATAAGTGATTCAATGCGAGGAGCCGCGGCACATCGCCGCTGCTGACGACTACCGTTGTCCCATCGAGATCGGTGACGTAGATGCGACTGGCGGCGGCGACCGGAGAGGCATAGACATTGCTAATCCCTTTTAGCCGGAAAGCGCCCGGGCGTTCCTCGCCAGTTCGGGCATCGACACGCGAGAGAATTCCCTGATAGTGCGTCAGAAAGTAGAGCCCGCCGTCGTAGAGCAGCGGGGAGGGAACGTAGGGCGTGCCGCGAAATCGGTTCCAGGCGATTCGGTCCGTACCGGTGATGTCCCCAGCCGCGCCATCGAGACGAATCGCGAGCAGGGCCCGCTTGTCGTAGCTGCTGCCGGCAAAAACCATTCCGTCGCCGGACACGGGCGATGCGACGATGTTCGATGATAGTCCGCCGCATTCCCAGATTACTTTGCCGTTGTCCAAATCATACCCGCGGACGCGGTTAGTGCCGCTGACGATGACCTGAGGTTTGCCAGCATGTTCGACGATGATAGGAGTGGCCCAGGAGGTGACTTCGTCTCGCCTCAACTTCCACCGCTCTTTGCCAGTATTTTTGTCGAGTGCCACGAGGAACGAATTTCCTTCGTGGTCCCAGTTGACGATGAGCGTTTCTTTGTAAAGCACCGGTGAGCTTCCCTCGCCGTGCCCGTGGAGCGATTGCATCGGACCAAAATCGGCTTTCCAAACAAGCTGGCCGTCGAGGTTGAGGCAATACAGCCCGAACGAGCCAAAGAATGCAAACAGTTGTTCACCGTCGGTCACCGGAGAGTTCGACGCCAGGCTTCCGGTGCGGTGCCCCTGTTCCCTTGGCAGTGCCTCGTTCAGCGATTGCTGCCAGAGAATTTTGCCGCTTGACCGGCTGACCGCCAAAGCGACGAATCTGTGACGATGCGTGACCGGAAGGTTATCGTGATTGCCCGGCGCCGTGCTGGGGCGCGGGGGAAGCGCATCCCCGAAAGCAATGGCAGTGGTGAGAAAGATGCAGTCGTCCCAGACAATTGGGGTCGAATGGCCGAGACCCGGAATTTCGGTCTTCCAGCGGATGCTCGTCCCATCGGCTTCATTCCATACGAGGGGTGGATTACCGTGCGGCGCTGTGCCTGTCGCGAGCGGTCCGCGCCACTGCGGCCAGTTATCCAGCGCATCGCTGTCCCGGTCGTCGGCAAGTGCCACTGTCACCAAAAGCACGGAAACGGACGCGAGACAATAAGGTCGCAGCGACAGCAAGCGAGGCCTCTCCAAGAATAGAAATGAACGGGCGACCGTGCCGCTATGCCGATCCGCGCAGTGGCGGGCGGGACCAAGCCGCTCCACATGATGGAGTTTACGTGCTTCCGATGCCGCCGGTTCGCGTTAATTATTCGACATTTCTCACATGGACTGAGCCTAGAGTCGATCCAGACTCACAACTGCCACGATTGTATCAATTTCCCTCAATACCCCGCGTCTAGCACCCCAGTGAACTTTTTTCCGATATTGCCCGGCGGACCCGATGCAACGCTGCGTCAAGAACGGTGCTTAAGCGACACAACGTTTTGATCATCAGGTGGTAGAGGCTCGGAGCAAATTGGGCAACGCTGCGAACGACTCGCAGAAATCTGGTGGGTTCCGAAACCACGCGTTTCTTAGAGGCTACAATAGTTCAGAGCGACGACGGCCAGGGTGGTAGCCACGAGGGGATCGTCCTCCTTCATAAGCGGACTGGCCGTGTTTCGGAAGCGCCCATCCGTCGCTTGGTGCTTGACGACGGCCGCGGTCAGCTTGACCTGCCAATCGCCCGGCCAATTGAGCTGTTCGTACGCCTCCGCCCGCACAGCGTAGTGGTAGAAGCGGATCGCCTCACCCCACGGCTCCGGCCCATCGGTTGGGATGCCCTCGGGATAGTCTAGGTTGTCGTGCGCGCGGAGCCATTCCTCCGCTTTTGCACAGCGTTCATCGAAGCGTGATACGCGTGCGGCTCTCAGCGCGAGCCAGCCTTCGCAGGTGGCGGTGGCGTAACTGCGGAAGTATTTCGCGCCGTTTGCATCCGTTTCCACGCCGCCTTTATTGGCGGCCAGCACGACCGGCGAGAAGTAAAACCCGCCGTCATAAGGTGCAGGTGCCGCTTTGCCTCCGCCGTCCGGGTGCGGTTGCGCGGGCACGGCGTTTGGATGCCGTTGAACGACGCGGAGAAACATATCCGCCTCTTTAGGATTTCGGCGAACGGACTGTGGCACCCATCTCGCGCAGTGCGCCTCGATCGCGAGCAAAGCCCGCCGAGTGTGTGCTAGGTCCATGTGACCCGCTTTGCCTGGCTCGGTGGGGGCATCGAATCCCCATCCGCCGTAGGCCGGCATACTCCGATCGAAGCCGTTATCGCGATTGAACTGAGCGCGTGTAAGGTACCCCGTCATTTTCGCCGATAGCGCCGCATCGCTTTCCTTTCCGACGATAGCTAGACATTGCACCGCGTACGCGGTGCTGTAAACCGGATACTCGGCGACATCGGGATCGGCGTGCCCCAGAGCGCCATGCTCGTCGACGTGCGTGCGGATGAAGTCGAGTGCCCGATCGATGCGGCCTTCCGGACGCGGACAGGCGGATTCCGGCACTTGCAGGAGCGTATGCAGCACAAACGGCGTCAAAGCCTGGCCGGAACGCAAAAGTCCGTATTGGCCGCTATGCCAACCACCGTCATCGGCTTGCTGGCTCCACAGGTAAAGGCAGGCGCGTCGGAGAGCGTGGGTCGCTGCATCTGGGGACTGGCCGCAGGCTCGCCCACAGCTACACAGCAACACGATGACGAATAAAAATCTCACGCAATGATACG
>DASXWB010000411.1:0-3649 GCA_036503915.1 Lacipirellulaceae bacterium
CTTCTTGCTCGTCGTTCAACTCCACGTTCGACTGGCCGCGTCTCATCGTGCTTCCCTCTCCATTTGGCGGAAAATAGGCAATCTCCTCAGCGACTCTTCCATCAGACCAAATTTTCCACCCACAATCGAGACGCTCACACGTCGCACGCGGCTTTCCAGCGAACTTCTTCGTTTGCATCACTTGCTTGTGATATAATCCGGCTCTCGTCCGGGTTTGCAGTGCCACCCTGTTCCAGAGGTCCGCGGCCATGGCACGACACGATTCTGACACCCTCGATGACATCAAGCCGGCGCTTGCTGCATCGAAATACTTCGTACATTCTACATCCAACCTAAACTTCGAGTTCGGCGCGGCCACGCACGCGGGCCTGCGCCGCAGCGAGAACCAGGACCATTACGTCGTACTACGGCGTACGCGCACCCAACAACTTCTCTTCACGAACGTGTCCACCAGCCAACTCAGTTTGCCGACCGATGAGACATACGGCATGGCGGTGGCCGACGGCATGGGCGGCACCGGCCTCGGCGGACTGGCCAGCGAACTGGCCATTCGAACCGTTTGGGAGCTCGCTGGCCGCACTACGAGCTGGATAATGAAGGTGCAAGACCTGAACTCGCCGGAACTTTCCGAACGCATCGAGGGCTTTTCCTATCTGATGCAGCAGGCATTTATCGAGGAGTTCCACGATAATCCGCAGTTCGGCGAAAGCGGAACCACTTGGACCGCCGCCTACCTCGTGTCCTCATTCGCCGCCGTCGCCCAGATCGGCGACTCGCCGGCTTTCCTCTGGCGCGATGGCACGATGCGGCGAATATGCACGGATCACACCGTCGCGCAGGAATTCATTGCCAATGGTGTCGCGCCGGAAATCGCCGCCAAGTTCAGCCACATGCTGACGAGGTGCCTCGGCTACGGCTCGCAAAATTGCCGGCCCGAAATACACTTCTTGCGCATCCGACCAGCCGACCACCTTCTTTTATGCACCGACGGCCTGACCGACATGGTCGACGAAAGCCACATCGCCGAACGCCTGGATCGCGCGAAGGACGCCCAATCGGCCTGCGACGGCCTGATCTCGCTGGCGCTTGCAGCCGGCGGCCGAGACAACGTCACCGCAATATTAGCACGCGCCAAGCCGCAGTAGCTCGTTGTTAAACGTAGCCGGCGCCTACTCTTCGAATACGGATTGCGGCCTGCAAAAAACTGTGGCCGGCGTCGGCAATCGCCGATCACCGGCCACGTTAGAAAAACTACTTTGAGTACATAGCCGAGCCCATTGCCGGGTAGTTTCGGCCACGCTCCGTTAGAACGGCAGCGCCGGATCCGACTCCGTTTGCGATTCTTGCTCCTCATTGTTGGATGCCGGCTGCTCGTTCTGCTGCGTCGCATCGGGTTGCGTGCTGTCGAGGCCGAACGGATCATTGTCCGTCGACGGCGGCGTCGTACCGCGATCCGAAGCATCCGATCTGGTAGCCGCATCGTCACGCTGCTCGGTTGTGGGCTGCGTGGAGCGTGCGTCGATCGCCGTGTCGGAGCGGGCATCGACGCCCGAAACCGGGCCTCGATCGTTAACGTCGGTGCCGAACCCGCTTTGCGTCGAACGCTGATCGAATTCGGTGCTGCTCTCGTCGCGCGTGGCACTCCCTTGAGTTTCCGCACCCGTGCGGGTTTCGCCGGCGCGAAAGCGAGCGTCAAAACCGGTCGCCTCGCTGCTGCCGCCGCGCAACGCCACCACGTCGCGACGGATCGATTGCAACTCGTCCAGAACCATGGCCAGCTGCTCCTCGAGCCGGCGCACTCGCGACGACAAGTCGCCACTTACGGCGGACTCCGAGCCGCGGTAACCAACGCCGTATGACGACGATTGCCCGCCGCGGAACGGTAGCAGCGTGGCGTCGACGTCATATTCCGCGCCGCCGCGCAGAACTTGCAGCTGAGCAACTTCGCCGGCCCGAATCGCGCGAATGAATCGCGTCAAATCGACGGGCGAATTAATCATTTGGTCGCCAACGCCGACAATGATGTCGCCTGGCTGCAGGCCGGCCGTCGCCGCGGCACTGCCGGTTACCACGCGCGACACCAAGACGCCACGCGTTGCACCATCGGATACGAATACACCCAGCTCGCCCGGCGCCGTGCCGGCTGCCAAGGTTTGCTCGCTACGCAGATCCGTCTCGCCGCGAAGCATCGACTGGTCGCGCAAATCGTCTTGCCGGCCGGCCGCCTGCTGTTCACCGAGCCCCGCACGCTGGTCGATCATCTGCTGATTGCTGATGCGGCTTTGTCCCTGGTCAAATTGGCCTTGCTGGGTTCGCAGCGTTGCGGATTGCTGCTGATCAATGAGCCGCTGACGCTCAATCGCGCTGCGCTGAGTGAAATCGGTTTGATTCAGCGTGTTCTGCTGATTGAGCCCGCTCCGCCGATCAAAGGTGCTTCCTTGCAATGCCGGATTCGTCTGCCGCGTGCCCGGCAAACCCGGCTGCGTCACGGCAGACCCCGGCGGCGAGGCCTGGAACGCGGATGCACCCGTGCCCGTGCGGCCGGCTGCTGTGCCTGTGGTCGATGAACTACCGGCGCCACCGGTGACAAGGTTCGACGGGCTACTGGCGCCCACGCCGCTGCTGCCCGCGGCAGTGGTGCCGGTGCTGCCGGTGGTGGAGGTGCCAGTCGCCGAGCTGCCGCTCGCCGACGCGCCGCTCGCGCCCGAGCTACTGCCGCCGCCGCTGGTCTGCGCGTCGGCGATGGCCGCCGCGAACAGCACGCTCGCCAATAAACCCAAACCATACGTCGCTTTTTTCATCTTCGACTCCTCTGCCTCTTCGGCGAATGCGGAATGACCGACGCGCCGAGCCTTCGCCCTTCATTACAGGATGGTGGAGCTACGGCGCGCACCCTCTCCCTGCCTGGGCAGCCAAGACGAAGCAATCTTGGTGCCATAGGGTGCCAATGCGCATGGCCATTCCCAGTGCATATCTCGAATGGCAAGATGCCGCGTTTGCCCATGGCGCGGATGCCCCAGGCGCGGCCTTTTAGGAAGGCCTGTTAAGTTGCGTTGTCTTGCAGCTGACTGCGAATCCGCGAAAGCACCGTTACAGACTAACGGGCGAGATGGTCAAAATGTCACCAGCACGTCGCTTTGTCGGCCAGCACGGCGGCTAGATTGATTCAACCGACAACACACGCAAGCCGCTAAAGTATGTGGTGATTGCCAGATCGATAGCTTCTTTAGAAGTATGGCAGGTGATTGAAACCATTGGCGTCAACGCCGAACCGCCAGTCCGGTCCGACGACCTAAATTGGTCCTCAGCGATCAAGGCAATGAGTACATCGACATGGGCGGTCCTGATTGCGTCATCGAAGCTCGATCGAACGACAAGCGTGTCTCGTCCGACGGCTCCGCGACTGGCTGGGATGTTTGTTGGATGCGGGGCCATGTCCTCGACATCTGGTGCCGGATTGACGGGATGAACGTCGCTCACTTCGGTCGCACTGACGCGTAAGCTTTTTCCCACGCCTGTTCGGCTCACGGATTGCAGTAGTTAATCTCCGCGGATTGTAGCGCAGGTTCAAGTGGGGTGATGTCCTTGTGGGCGGAGAGTGGGCTTCGTGCGAGCCGCGGGCCGATCCAGTTTTGCGCAGCGTGAAGCG
>DASXWB010000412.1:0-1586 GCA_036503915.1 Lacipirellulaceae bacterium
TGGTGCGCATGTTGAACGGCATGGCAGACCGCGATGAACAATTCCAAACGCTCGCGGCTGGTGAGATGGTTTTCATCGCAGTACGTTGTGATGGCCACGCCCTTGACCAGCTCCATCACGAAGTAGGGGCCGCCGGCCTCGGTGGTGCCCGCATCAAGCACTTTGGCGATGTTGGGGTGGTCCATGAGGGCGAGCGCCTGGCGCTCTGCCTCGAAGCGGGCGATGACCTGGCGGGTGTCCATGCCCAGCTTGATCAGCTTGAGGGCCACGCGCCGCTTGACCGGCTCGCGCTGCTCGGCAGCCCACACCGTGCCGAAGCCGCCATCGCCGAGCTTTTCGAGAAGCTTGTAGCGGCCAATGACCGTGCCGAGTTCCTCAGGGGACGGTGTGTGAAGCGCCGTGGCAAGGCCGTTCGCTGACCCGTCGCGTGAAATTTCGGACTGCTTTGCGTGCCAGGCATGCCACAGCTCGGCAATGAATTGACTGCTCTCGACAAAACGTTGCACGTAGGGCTGAAGCTCTACGTGCTGCGTGTGCCGACGGCGCAGATCCCATTCGGCCAGCAGCAACTCTCGCAAGAGCACGTTCTGGTGAACCGGCTCAGCGCGCGGCAGGAAGTCTTCGATCCGCGGTTGGTGGCCGGCCAGCCAGGCTGCTTCGAACGCGTCGCAAATCGCGTCCACACCCTCCGACGGCGCATGAGGTTCTAGTGGGTCGCCGTGTGAGGGGGTCATTGCTTCAGTTCGTCTTCCCGATCTGTCCGATTCGCGAGAGCCGTCGATCAATAACCAAGAGGCAAGTCTCCGCCGTTATGCAGTTTCTTCGCCCCTATAGCTCTGCGATCCGTCAATCGTCTTCTCTATACTTAGATAATCGCTGAAAACGTCATTAGCCCGCCACCCGCAAGGTTAACGGTCACGATTGCGCCAGTTCGCCCTCCCACACTTGCCGGATTCGCTGTAGCTTCCGCTCAATGCTGCGGCAGGCCAGTCCGAGCTGCTCCGCGATCTCTTCGTTCGTGTGGCCTTCGAGCTTGCGCTGGGCAATCTGCCGGAGGCGATCGTCATCGAGGAGAGCCATAAGGCGCTGGAATTCTTCCGCCGCAATGGCCACAACTTCCGGGGTTGCAGCGTCGCCGCGAAACTGGTCGAACCCGGCGCTCGAACCATCGTCACCATTTCCGTGCAGCACGGAATCGCCGCGGACGCGACCGCCGCCGCGCTTTTGCTTGTTGAGGAGGCGCAGTTGGTCAATCACCTTACGGCCGGTGATGGTCGCGAGCAGTTGCCAAATTTCGTGGCGATTGACAAGGGCGGCGAATTGGCCTCGAGCGGCGCCATCGTACAGAGACCGCAGGACGCTTAGGGCGACGTCTTCCTCATCGGCGATCCGGCGGGGCGTCGTGCCGAGACGCGCGCGAGCCAGTTCGACTAACTCACGATAGTACCGCTGCCACAAAAGACGCGCGGCATCTTCGTCGCCGGCTTCGAGCTGCCGGAGCCAGTACGTGACCGGCTCATCAACGGGCATGGTCGACCTCCGGCCGAAAAGCCTAATTGAGTCGACCTGCGCAACATACGTACCCG
>DASXWB010000413.1:0-3371 GCA_036503915.1 Lacipirellulaceae bacterium
TGTCGATTTAATCAAAACACCGGCTGGATATTTTTGAGCCGCGATTCGGTTTCGGCCATCAGGGCGTCTTCGGCTTTCTCGTCGGCGGCTTCGTAGGTGGCGCTGAAGCGCAAGAAGGGACCGGCATCATCCCATGGAACCGTGCAGATGGATTGCTCGGTGATGAGGTATTGGCTGGCGGCTTCGGCGTTTTCGAAATCGATGCGCGTGCCGCCGGGGCCGCCGTTGGCGAACGCGCGCGGAGCGAGGGCGTAAAGGAAGTACGTTCCGCCCGGCATGCGGCACTTGAAGCCGCAGCGCTGGAGCGTGGCCACGAGCTTTTCCAGGCGGCGCTGGTACTTCTCGCGCGTGCGCTTCGGGATTTCCGGATCGTCGAGGCCGGCGATCGCCGCTTTCTGGATGGCGAGAAATTGGCCCGAGTCGAAGTTGTCTTTCACGTTGGCGTAGGCGCTGACGATGCGCTCGTGCCCGCACACCCAGCCGATGCGCCAGCCGATCATGTCGAACGCCTTGGACATCGAGTGGACTTCGACGCCGACCTCCTTGGCACCGGCAATCGCGAGAAAGCTGTTGGGCGGCCGGTCATAACTGAGGATTCCGTGGGCGGCGTCCTGGATGATGACGATCTCGTTTTTCTTGGCGAACGCAATCGCCCGTTCGTAGAACTCGGGCGGCGCTGTGCGGCCTGTGGGACTGTTCGGGTAGCACAGCACGAGCAACTTCGCTTTGTGGCGCACGTCGGCTGGCACGCTGTCGAGGTCGGGCAGGAGTTCGTTCTCGGCGTTGAGCGGCAGCTTGTACACGACGCCGCCGTAATAGGTCGTGTGCGTGCCGGCGACGGGGTAGCCGGGCACGGTCATGAGCGTGATGTCGCCCGGGTTGATGAAGCAGGCCGGCAGCATGGCCAGCGCCGTCTTCGAGCCGATGCAGTGGTTGATTTCGGTGGCCGGGTCGAGCGCCACGCCGTACTCGCGCTGCATGAAGCGACAGGCCGCCTCCTTGAACGCGGGCGGGCCGTTGTCGGCGTAGCCGCGGTTTTCGGGCTTGTTGATCTCCTCAGCCATGCGGCGGCGGACGATCTCCGGCGCCATCTCATCGTTCTCGCCGATGCCGAAGTCGAGCAGCTTGCGCTCGGGATGCTCGGCCAGCGCTTTGCGCTTGGCCCGCTTGATCTTCTCGAACTTGTAGATGGCGGTGCCTTTGCCATAGTTGGCGCCGCCGATTCGCTCGGCGAACAGGGGTTGGAAATAGGGGTCGGACATGAGATGGCTTCTGGCAAGATGTCGGAGGTTAAACTGAGGTTGTAGATTAGCGGAACGATGCTAAAGCGACAATTGGCCACAAACTCGCCGTTGCCGCCGACCGACGGCAAGAAATGTTGAATAAATATTTGATTTGCGGGGGTCTTACTTAGGAAAGGCCGCTGAAGCGGAGACGCCATGCACGAGCTTGCGTCGCGATTGGCCCGTGGTGACGAGTCCGCGTTTGCGGAATTATACGACGCGTGCGCCGATCGACTGCACCACTTTTTAGCCGTGCGGCTCGGCTCGCGCGAGGCGGCCGACGATGTTGTGCAAAGCGCGTTCCTGCGGGCGGTGAAGAGCCGGCGGCGGTTTCGCGGTGTTGACAACCCTGTGGCTTACATGTTTCAGATCGCGCGGAATGAGTCGCTTCGCGCAGCGAAGCGCCGGCGACACGATCAACACGCGTTACCGGCCGGCGAACTGTTCGTGGCAGCTCGAGACATTCAGCCTGAACGAGAAGATGCGGAAGTCGCGGCGGCCGCACTCGCGAAGCTGGACGCGGCCGACCGAGAGATTATCGAGCTGAAGGTTTTCGCCGGCCTGACGTTTCGCGAGATCGCGGAAGTCGCCGGTTTGCCGCAGGGCACGGTGGCGACGCGCTACCGGCGGGCACTGGAATCGCTTCGCGGCTGGCTAGCTAAGCAATTTCGATAGTCCATTGAGAGATTGGCTCTATCTAAGAATAGGTCTCACGCAGAGGCGCGGAGACGCTGAGAAGAGAGATGTTTTTCAATCTCCGCGTCTCCGCGTCTCTGCGAGAAAATTCCGATTGCCATGAACGACGAGTCGCTCGATTACATTGAACGGCAGTTAAGATTTGGCGTGCTCGGCGCACCGCCAGCACTGCGGGCGGCGGTGCTGGCCGGCATACGGCGGGAGCTGAGGGCAGCGCGGTGGGACCGCCGGATGGCGCGGGCGGCGGCCGTGCTGCTGATAGTTGGCATAGGGCTCAACGTATCGATTGGCGTTCATTCACTGAACCGGCAAGACACAAGGCAGCAGATCGCCCGGACAAGTTCGCAGTCGCTCGTGGAGACAGCAGTGGTCGTCGCTGAGGCAACCGACGCGGCGACAGGCATGCGATTCGCCCGACAATTGGCTGCGATGTCAGGCCTCGAGCTGACATCCGCGGAAGCGGCGGCGATCGATGCGGCCCTCCAGCGGACAACGGCGCCGGCCACATCGAACGGACATAGGAGTTGAGGTAATGAGCATCTGGCCCACTGCGCGGCTCTGGAAGCGATTGGCGATCGGGTTGGCACTACTTGTCGCGGTTGCGCTCGTTGCCAATGGCTTCATGGCCTGGCGGACCGAATCGCAATTACAATCGCGAATTACCGCAATTCGCGCCGCCGGCGATCCGGCGTCAATCGCCGATCTGGCGCCGGCGCCAATTCCCAAGGGCGAGAATGCCGCCGTCATTCTGGCGCAACTTGCACCGCGGATCGATGCATTTTCCAAAGAGTACGCGCAGTTTTCGAACTCAGCGATGGGCGAGGCATTCGACAAGCGCGACGACAGGGGAGAGCCGCCGCTGCCGGAGCAACTCGCGGCCATACGCGCCATTGTGGAAAAATACCCGGACATCCCACCCGCCCTCGCAGCGGCTGCGAAGTGCGAGAAATACGCGTCGATGGCTGACTTTTCGGTGGATCATGTGAAGTTTCTCGATGACCGGCTCCAGGATCAAGGGGGGCGCATTCGCAATGCGGCGCGGTTCTTGCAATGGCGGGCCGACGTATTGCTGGCCAACCGGCAGAACGAAGCGGTCGTTGAACAAGGCATTGAATTGTTACGCCTGGCGCGGCTGCACGACGCGGAGCCGCTGCTGGTGAATTATTTGATCGGCGTCGCGGTGCGCAGCCACGCAGTCAATATGTTGTATGATGGGCTGGCCGTCGGACCCGTGCGAGCCGAATTGCATGCGGCACTCGACAAAGAGCTAGCTCTGCACGATACGCCGCAACGAATCGTGCATGCGCTCAAGACCGATCGAGCGTACAGTGCGAGCGTGGCCGCGGAGGCGGGCGTGAATCCCGCATTCACTCAAGTGCCGTTCTACGGCGG
>DASXWB010000414.1:0-2338 GCA_036503915.1 Lacipirellulaceae bacterium
CTCAAAGGCAGTGGCATGCGCTGGGGCGAAGACGGCTCCGATGCCGTCTGCCATCTCCGTGCCCTCTACCTCAGCGAGCCCGGACAGTGGGAAGCCTTCTGGAAAACTTACCCAAACTAACCACAAACCTGATGCTCACACAATTCTACTCGAAGCGGACTCGCGGGCGCCCAAGATAGAGAGTAGCCAGTGCCAACAATCCGCAAGCAATGCTCGAAGGTTCCGGGACGGCTTCGCTGAGCACCAAGCTGGCTTCAGCGCCTTGGGTTCGCCCAAAATTCGTTCGCCAAGTGTCGTATCCTCCCGCTGCTCCGGACTTGCGCCAGACAACATAGTCGGCGGCATCTACGCGCCCGTCTTCGTTGTAATCGCCGTCCAGACCGGGCGGGGCCAGCAAGGAGGTCAGGGTATAGTCCGGCATGCCGGGCGTGCCCGTGGTCGTGAAGAAATCGGCGAACGTTGCCCCCGTCTTACCGCTCAGGCCGTTGGCTTGGAGGATGCCGAGACTCCAAAGATCCTGGTAGGTTAGGGGTGTATACAAATCGGGCACGCTCGCGGGATCGAGCTCATGATGGGGCGCATAAACGCCGGCGCTATCCTGCTCACCAACAAAGATACCGGTGTCGACAATGATCGAGCCGGGCCCGGTGAAATTGATCGAGTATTTCTCATTCTTCGGCCCAACGCCTCCGTAATACTCGTAGATGAAAATCAGTTCGCCGTCCACGAGCCCGAAGAAATCTTGATACGCGTTGCCGCCGGTCAAATCGAGCGTGCCGCCGTTGATCGTCATGGCGACCTCAATGCCCGGGTTATGTCCCGTATGCGGTTCATCGGGTTCTTCGTGGAAATCAGGATTCCCGAAGATGACCTTTCCGTGGGTTTCCATTCGCCCACCGTTGGTTAAATTAATATCGATTTTCGTATTGGGCAGAAGCTCATTTTGGTAGCCGAAGATCACTCTGCCGCCCGATACGGAGCATTCCGACGGCGGGCAAAACTCCGGGGTGCGCGTGGTGCGAAAGACTCCGTTGTCTAAGTTGACATTGATATTCATGCGGGCCCAACGACCGTCCTCGTCGGTGTGCGCATCCAGCCAGAGCGTGGCGCCTTCTTTAACCGTCAAACTGCCTGGGCCGTTGAGATCCATCCTGGGTTTGAAATCGCCTAGCCCCAGGCCGGTGCCGCCCTGGGCGACGTCATCCGTGTCGTCGTTCTGGTCGTGAAACACTTTGGCACCGCCGCCAATAATAATATCCAGGCCGCCCCGGCCACCTGTGGCGTCTCCCATGGTGGCGACAGCGGTCTGGCCGGGAGTCCCATCCTTCGTCCAGTTGCCCTCCTCCCATCGCAGAAAGTCGGGCGGCGCGTGATAAGTGCCGACGACGCCCGCGCTGCCATCCCATATCACCGGCACCCCTGCGTCAAGTTGCGCGCACCGCGTTGCGCAGATCATTAAGATTGCAACGACCAGCGCCTTCAAACTGCATCTCATGAAACGCCTTCTGCGATAAAAAACATAATCAAAGCAATTCGATTTCTATCGAAAAATACTGTTATCTCGATGCCTTTGACGATAATCCAATCCGACGTAACGGTCAAGAAACAGGGCCGTTGGCGCAGGCGAAGGACAGACCGATTGGACTGAATAACGCGCTACTCTGAAGGGTGAAACTTTCGCGCGAGCCGCCTTGCTGCGAAATACATCGTGCCGACGAAAATAGCCAGCAGGATCACCGCCGCTAATGGGATGACGATCGCAATCAATGGGAACAATACGCTGGCAACTAGCTCGAACGTCGAAACGACAAAGTTCGTGAGGCCGCCCGTCGTTGCGGTTGAGGCGCCGCGTGCGAAAACGGTTCCGCCCTGCACAATCGCCGCCGAGCCGCCGCCGGCGATGATCGCTAGTGTCCATTTTAGAAATGGATCAAGGCCAATCGCCGCGGCCGCAAACAAAACCATCCCCGCGATGACCGCCAGCGGACTTGAAATCGTGTCCAGCAGATTGTCGAACCATGGAACGTAGTAGGCCAGTGTTTCGATCAACGTAGCTACCGCGAAGGCCGACAATGCCGGCAGGGTGCCGATCCATTCGAAGCCCGCGGTCAATGGAAGGTAGCCGCCGTAGGTGGCTGCGCTGGCAACTAAGAGCGGCGCAAAAACTCGAAAGCCGCAAGAAGCGGCCAGGCCAATTCCCAAGAGCGTGGCCAGCACGAATTCCACTCAAATGCGCCTCGCCGCGGATACGTCACAATCGCCCGCGTATTCGATCACGGCTCTCTGGTCGGGCAACCGCGAACGGTCGCGCGAGCACCAAGCCCGCGATAAAGCCGCC
>DASXWB010000415.1:0-13556 GCA_036503915.1 Lacipirellulaceae bacterium
ATACGTCGAGTTGTTCAACGCCGGCAACGCGCCTGTGGAATTGTCCGGATGGCGGCTGTCAAACGCCGTTTCGTACACGATTCCGAACGGCACCGTACTTGGCTCCGGGCAGTATCTGCTAATCTCGCAGCATCCGGCCGAGCTGGCCGGCCGATATGGCGTTCAGTCGCTGGGCCCGTTCGACGGCCGATTGGCGAACGAGGGTGAAACGCTGGAGCTCTTGAACGCAGCGGGTGTAGTCCAAGACTTCGTCGACTACCAGCTTGGTTTTCCCTGGCCCACGATCGGCGACGTTCCAGGCCGATCGATCCAGCTCGTTCATCCCGCGCTCGATAACGAACTGGGCGGAAGTTGGCGTTCAGCATTGGTGACGCCCGGCGCGGCGAACTCGGTGTTCGCCTTCAACGCGCCGCCGCAGATGCGCCAAGTAAGTCATTCGCCCGTTGCGCCAGTTTCGGGGCAGGATGTGACCATCACGATGAAGGTCACCGATCCGGACGGCGTCGATTCGGTCGTACTGCAATACCAGTTGGTAAACCCGGGCGACTACATCGCCATTACCGATTCGCGCTACGCGACGAATTGGACATCCGCGCCGATGCGCGACGATGGCCAAGGCGGCGACGCCGTGGCGGGCGACGATGTTTACACCGGCGTGCTTCCGGGCAGCCTGCAGACGCATCGCCGGCTGGTGCGCTATCGCGTGAGGGCCACCGACGAGCTGGGCGCCGCGATCACCGCGCCTTACGCGGACGATCCGCAGCCGAACTTCGCTTATTTCGTGTACGATGCGATCCCGGATTGGACTGGCGCCGATGAGCCGGGCGTCACACCGCCGGTCAACTACAGCTCCGAGCTGTTGGGATCGGTGGCAACTTACCACTTGATCACGACGCGCGGGGCGCATGAGGATTCGCAGTTCATTCCCGATTCCACGCGCGGCAGCGGTTACGGGGGGAGCGATTACCTGTGGCATGGCGCGCTGGTTTATGACGGCGAGGTGTACGACCACGTTCGCTTCCGTGCTCGCGGAGGTGTTTGGCGCTACGCCATGGGCAAGAACATGTGGAAGTTCGACTTCAATCGCGGGCACGACTTCGAGGCGCGCGACGATTACGGAGACGAATATGAAGTTGGTTGGAGCAAATTGAATCTGAGCGCTATCATCCAGCAAGGAGACTTCTGGCACCGCGGCGAGCAGGGGCTGTTCGAATCGGTCGGGTTCAAGATGTTCAACCTTGCCGGAGTGGCGGCATCGAATACCAACTTCGTGCACTTTCGCATCGTTGAGAGCGCCGACGAGAACGGCGCAGACCAGTACAGCGGCGATTTTCAGGGCCTGTACCTGGCGGTCGAGCAGCTCGACGACAATTTTCTTGAAGAGCACGACCTGCCCGACGGCAATCTCTACAAGATGGAGGGTGGCACGGGCGTGGGCGGCATCGGCGGCGAGTCGAACAACCAGGGCGACTATCCGCAGGTCGCCGACTCTTCTGACCTGATCTCATTCAAGACGACCTACCAGAGCAGCCCGCAAACCGCCGATTGGTGGCGGCAGAACTTCAATCTCGACAGTTATTACAGCTACCGCTCGATTGTCGAGGCGATCCACCACTACGACATCGGCGGCGGCAAGAATTACTTCTACTATCACAACCCCGAAACGGATCAGTGGGAAACGTTGCCCTGGGACATCGACCTCACCTGGGCCAACAACATGTTCGGCAACGGCAACGAGCCGTTCAAGAGTCGCGTGCTGGCTATTTCTGAATTCGCGCTCGATTACCGCAATCGCATCCGGGAGCTGCGCGACCTCTTAATCAATGTCGAACAGGTGGGCCTGATCGTCGACGAGATGGCTTCGTTCGTGTACACGCCCGGTCAGCCTTCTCTGGTCGATGCCGACCGGGCGATGTGGGACTATAACCCGATCCTCGTGTCGAGCTACGTGAACGCAGGCAAGGCGGGTCACGGCCGGTTCTACGCTGGAAACGGCGGCAGCATTCCGCCGACTGGCGACTTCGGCGGCATGATGCAGGTGCTCAAGAATTACGCTGTGACGCGCAGCAACTTTATCGACTCGACCATTCTTTCTGCCGACGAAGCGCTTACCCCGAACCGGCCGACGATCACGTACACAGGCGACGCCGGATTCCCGCTCAACCAGCTGCAGTTCACATCTTCCGCGTATTCGGGCCGCGGGAGTACGTTCCGGGCCATGGAGTGGCGCATCGGCGAGATCTATCATCCGGGCACGGCGAACTACGAGCCGGGGACTGCATGGAAATACGAAGTCGATGCCGTTTGGGAGAGCGGCGAGCTCGGCACGTTCAACAGCGTGCTCGATTTCTCCGGCGCCGGTCTGCAGGTTGGCCATACCTACCGTGCGCGCGTGCGGATGCAGGATGCGGCCGGGCGCTGGAGCCATTGGTCGACGCCCGTGGAGTTTGTTGCCGCACCGCCCGTTTCGGTGCCGACGTTAGCCATTAGCGAGGTGCATTACAATCCATACAATCCCGCGCTTGCGGATGCTCAGGACCTGGAGTTCATCGAGATTTTCAATTACGGCAACGAGCCGGTGAATCTCTCCGGAATCCAGATTGCCGATTTCCGCGATGATCCTTATGTCTTTGGCGGCGGCCTGAGCCTCGATGCGGGCGAGTATATTGTCGTCGCGCGCACGCCGGCCGTGTTTACGTCCGTGTATGGACCGGGCATTAATCTAGCCCCAACTGGTTGGGGCACGGGCAATCTCAGCAATTCGGGCGAAACGATTTCGCTACTCGATTCGGCCGGCGCTCTCATTGTGAGCGTTACGTATAGCGATATGAGTCCCTGGCCCGTCGCTGCCGACGGCACCGGAGCGTCGCTGGAAGTCATCGACGCAGAAGGCGAACTAAACGACCCAGCCAACTGGAGAGCGAGTCAGCAAAACGGCGGCAGCCCCGGCAACAACGGCGAGCCGCAGGACCTCGCTGGCGACTACGACAGCAATGGCGCCGTTGAACCACAAGACCACGCTGTTTGGCGCTCGCAGTTCGGCATGACGGTCGCGCCGGGAAGCGGCGCCGATGGAAATTCCAACGGAACGGTCGATCTTGCCGACTTCGTCATCTGGCGCAAGAACCTCGGTGCCCAAGCGGCAAGTGCGGGGAGCCTGGCTATGGCCGCCGCGCCGATCTCGGCGGCCGCCGCGCCGAAACGAGCGAGTACAGCGGATGACGGCGCGGCGAGTCGCATTGCCGGGTCGCCTACCCTCGAGCCTCCGCTGCGACGCGCTCCAACAGCCGGTTCCAAGTTTTTTGACGGCGCAGCAAAGTTCGGCGTGCCGATTCAACAACCAACGAAAACTGAGTTAAGCGATCTGCTTCTCCGGATCATGGATTTCGACGCACGTCAGCCGGCTGACGATTTGTCGCCGGCGAGCGACGATTTCGAACACGGGGCGAGCACGTCGCCTTGGGCCGTGGATGAAGCTTTCCAAGATCTTGAATTGGACCTCGCCCGCAGCGGCGATCCATTTGTTTCTTCGCTCGCCGGAACCAGGCTGTCCTAGAAGCGCCGTTTCTTTCCGGCCTGCCTGCGCGCGGGTGCCTGGGGCAACGCCCCAGCATGATTCATCGAACTCTGGGGCGTTGCCCCAGCCACCCGACGGCGTAGACCGCGCCGTTTCTTTCCGGCCTGCCGGCTCTTCCAAATGGCGTACGCGTTACGATCGGCACAGGCCGAATAACCGGACCAATTCGGTTACACGTCAGCTGGCCGCGTGCGTGACTTACACTTTTAATAGTGACGACCCTCGTATTGCGCTTGCGCGGGATCAGACAATGCACACCATCGTCGACGCGGACAACCTGACGGATGCTGAAAAAGAGCTGATACGCGGCGCCGTGGGCAATCAGGGCGTGCTCGAGGTCGCCGTGCGGTCGGATACGCGCGGTCGCGCCGTCATCGCCGGCCGGAAGAAATTTTTCGATCCCAAAGATCGCTCGGTAGCCGAGCACTATATTTCCTTGTTGGCCCGGCTCAAGGACATGGAGCTGATTCATGAAGCGGCCAACAAGAAGGCCTACGAGCTGACCAATTTCGGCTGGCAATTGAGCCGAAAACTGGGCCGCTAGGCGCTTCTAACATCGGTGTAGCGCATTAGCACGAAGCGCAAGGTTTGATGTTGCGCTAATGTGTACACATCGAATGACCATCACAGATGTGTAACGCCTTCGGCGTAAACGTGGGAATTGTGAAACTCGTACCCAGGGTGGCGCGGCTGCGCCGCTGACCCTGGGCTACGGTGTAATACCGCTTCGCGGTATGAACGCACGCGCTATCGGACGTGCTTTGCACACAAAAGGGTCAACTCGAAATGAATGCCACGGCGACGCTTGACGAAGCCGCAACGTTGGTTGCCGCTCTGGGGCTGGACGACAGCTTTCAACCGCAACAGCCGGCCACGACCAAGGACACCGGCCTCAGCGAAGCTCTCATTGAGGACCTGATCCTCAAGTTCCTCTCGGGCATCGGCTCGGAGAGCGGCCGGGGGATCTCCGATAGTCTGTGCCTGCCGATGGTGATCCTGGAGGATCGCTTCATCGCGCTGCGGCAACGGCAGGAAATCGCCCCGGCGGCCGCCGCCATGCTCGGCGACCACGTTTATCGGCTCACCGATGTGGGGCGCGACCGGGCCCAACGCGCTTTGCGCGAATGTGCCTACGTCGGTCCGGCTCCGGTGCCCCTGGACGACTACATCAGCTCGGTCCACGCCCAGACGCTGGCCTCGGAGCGGCCTCGAAAAACACAGCTCGTAAAGGCCTTTTCCGACATCCACGTGGAACCGGAAATGCTTTGTTGTCTTGGCCCCGCGATCAACGCCGGCAAGGGCATGTTCATATACGGCCCGCCGGGCAACGGCAAAACGACCATCGCCCAACGGATCACGCGCTGCTTCGGCCAAAGCATTCTCATTCCGCACACGATCGTGGAAGGCGGCAAGATCATCAAAATGTATGACGCCTCCTGCCACAAGGCCGTGCGCACGACGTCCGAGAGCCTGTTCCGCAGCGAGGTTGATCGCCGCTGGATTCGCATCGAGCGGCCCACCGTGGTCGTCGGCGGCGAGCTCACGATGGACAGCCTGGAACTGAAGCACGATCCGATCTCGAACGTGAGCGAAGCGTCGCTGCAGCTCAAAAGCAATTGCGGCTGCCTGTTGATCGACGACTTTGGCCGGCAGCGAGTCAACCCCACCGAGCTACTCAATCGCTGGATCGTTCCGCTGGAGAGTCGCATCGACTTTTTGAGTCTTTCGAACGGCCGGAAGATCGAGGTGCCGTTCGAGCAGTTGATTATTTTCTCTACGAACCTGGAGCCGCATGATCTGGCGGATGATGCATTCTTGCGGCGCATACCGTTCAAAGTCGAGATTGGCGATCCATCGCCGGAGGAGTTCCACCTGCTATTTCAGGTGTTCGCCAAGAAGCTCGAGCTGGAGTGCCCGCCGGCGATGGTGGATTACCTGATCGGCAAGCATTACCACAGCTGCGGCCGGCCGCTGCGCCGCTGCCAGGCTCGCGACCTGTTGGAGCAGGTCAAGTACTACTGCAACTACAACGAACTGCCCCTGGAGATCACCGAGCAGTATCTCGACCAGGCGGTGAAGAATTATTTCACGGCGCTGAAGGGGGATTGAGGAGGGGAGCCGCAACGCGGCGATCGTCAATAGCCAGGGGCGTGAGCCCCTGGTTGTGATTCGTGAAAATGGAAGCCCCAAAGGGGCGGCAGTAGGATTTCTGTCGCCCCGTTGGGGCTTGTCATTTTTGCCGCATTTCGACCAGGGGCTTGCTATTTACTGTCGGCCCGTTGGGCCTCCAAGCATGCACTGCATAATGCTTTGATTGCTCGTCGATTTGCGATATCGCTACGGGACTCTATCCGCCTGGACGTTGTATGACCCGCCTCTGGATACTTACGGCGCCTTATACTTCCGTCGCTGCCAGTGCGGGCGCTTCAGAAATCGTGGACGGCACCATGAGATAGGCGAGCTCGTCGGCCGACTTATCGGTGTGCGCGAACGATTCGGCGTGCAGCGGGTCAATGAGAGACAGAAAGCCGTCGCATGTGAGATAGCCGAGCGGGTGTTCATCGTGCGTCACGACCAGGGTCGCACAGCCGCGCGAGGAGAATGCTTCGTAAATCTCCGGGAAGCTCGCGTCGTAGCGAATCGTTTCCGGCGTGACGAGCCGCTCGCCCGGCTCGCCGACATCATCGCTGATGCGCGTTTCGCGGACCGAGCATTCTTCGGCCGCGACGCCCTTCAAGCGGCCCGTGCTATCGACAAACGGCCGCAGGGGAAAGCTGGCCCGGCGCAGCGCTTCGGTAAGTTTATGGTGAGGTGCATTCTGCTCGAGCAGAGCCGGAAACGGCTCCATGATGTCCTGTGCGACGACGTTCGCGAATGGGTTGCCGGCCGACAGTTCCTGCCGCCAGGCGTCGAGCTCCTTGTTGTATTGCCCATCGACGACGACACAATCGCTGCCGGAATGCGTCGCGAGGCCGAGCAGCTCCAACGCATCGCTCAGTGCCCGGTCGGCCTTGCTGCCGGCTTCCCACGGCATCACGGCGCTGGTGAGCGTCGGGCGCGGGATGGATTCGTGGCGGCTCTCGCGGTTGGCGAAATCTTTGCTGAGCGACTCGGCCAGGTTCTTCGCCGCAGCCGGCGTTTGGCCCGCGAGCAACGTGGCAAACCGGCCGTCACCAAGGTAAGCGGTGGCCGTGTTTTCGCCGACGGCTCGCCGGATAGCGCGCGCTGCCGCGCTTTCCAAACCGCGACTCACTGATTCGCCGCTCTTGAGCTGGATACCGCCGAACCAGTCGATGGAGGTGACCAGCAGCGTGTACGACGACGATGCAAAATCGTCGCTGGCAGCAAGCTTTCGCAGCTTTTGCAAAAATCCGCGCCGCGAATACATGCCCGGCACAGCGGAGCGGTACGATCGGTCGCGCAGCCGGCGCTCGAACTCGAGATACCGTGCCCCGGTGCGCGCCCGCGCAAGCAGTTCGCCGCGGCTCAGCGGCGTGCGGATCGCGTCGTGGGCTCCGGCGGCGTACCAGGCCGCGAAATCGGTCGACTTGGACGCGTCGTACAGGAAAATCCGGTAAACCGGATTCTCCGAGTCGTAGGCAAAAGTCTGATTGCAAGGCTCTTCGATTTCCCGTCCGTCAACAATCAGAAAGTCGGCCGCTGCGTACCGCCGCCACAGCGCTTCGGCGTCGAAGTCGGTAGCGGTTTGCACCTGGTAGCCGACCGCATCGAGCATCCATGAAATCTGGTGGAGCAGCGAAATATCGCGGGAAATTGCAATTACCTGAAGCGGACGATGTTGCGTCGACATACGAGCTACCCTTCCGATTGCCGGGATTGGAGCGTTTTTGTCCACTCAAACCGTAGCACGGACGGGCGACCGAAGCCGGCGGAAATCGCTCGCGAAGCCTCCGGATTCCCGTTAAATGCTAGGCTTTGACATGGGGAGAACGGCGAAAACGTGCGAAGCGGCCCTGCCGGCAGTCCTGTTCGCTCCGTGCCACGCGCCGGCCGAAGCCGCGCTCAGCCGCTAACTTCGTTCAATCCAGGCGAGGACGACCGTGACCTACATCACGCTTTCCAAAAAGACCACGTCCAAGCCAAGCCTGGAGTTCTACAGCGACGGGGCCGGCGCTGCGCGGCGCGTCACCATTGAGCGATTTCCGTTTCGCATTGGACGGAGTGAATCGGCCGACCTGCGCATCGACGCGGTTCAAATCTCGCGCGAGCACGCCGAGATCGTCGAGCGGAACGGGATGTGGCTCGTGCGTGATTTGGGCAGCACCAATGGCACGCTGGTCAATGGCAAGCAGATCAAAGAAACGCTGCTAGCCGACGGCGACATCCTCAAGCTGGCCGAGACGGAGCTGACGTTCATTGCGTCAGCGGCGTCGCAATTTCAGCGGATGGTGACGCAGCCGATCCAATCGAAGCCGAGCGCGGCTGCACCGCCAAGCATGATTCCCGCCGAGGTTGCCGCGACACGCGCCTTGTGCGAGGCCATGCTTTGGCAAGCGATTCCGACGCGCTTGCTTGCGGCCGCTTCACTGC
The DNA here is from genome assembly GCA_036503915.1 of Lacipirellulaceae bacterium. GTDB lineage: Bacteria > Planctomycetota > Planctomycetia > Pirellulales > Lacipirellulaceae > JABDGM01. The sequence goes on from DASXWB010000415.1 coordinate 8,129, forward strand.
GCCACGGCACAGCAGAGGCTTATTTTGCATGCTCCATGACCAGCGACAGTCAGCGGACGCTTTTCGATCAGCCGCGCGAGGTCGCCGATCGGTATCGCGCGCTCGAGCGAATGCGCGCAGCCGAGCTGGCCAGCCAGCGCCCGGATGGCGGCCGCTTGTTTCTCGCTGTCGGCGCCGAGGAAATCGAGTCGCCGCATCGATTGCTCGCGAGCGTCGCGCAGATCCAAGCGTTCATGCCGAGCGATTGGGAGCTGGGCATTACCATCTCGCTTCCGGTGGACGTAGATATTTTGCGAATCGCCACAGTCCATCGCGAAGCGAAGAACCAAGGATTGCTCGTGGCGTTCGACGAGTTCCAAGGCAACGGCGGGCAAGTGATGCATTTCGAGTCGCAGCTACCGGATTATCTTGTGCTCGCGCCAAATATGACGAAGGACCTGACGTCGACGCGGCAGCCGCTGCGGCGACTGGAGTCGCTACTGACCGCGTGCGAGGACCTCGAGATCAAGGCGATTTTGCCGCCGATCGAGTCTGGAGACGTCGTGGCGCAGTGCCAGGAAATTGGTTTTGACCTTGTTCTTCAGCCGGCGAACCGGCCGGCGGCGCAGCGTGCCGCGGCGCTTGCAGGCTCCGTGTAGTTGCGCTTGCGTGCTTTGCTGCGTTGAGCGCGCAATTGGAATTAATATGTCGACTGCCACTCAAGTCTGCGACATCGTGCTGCCCGGCTACACGCTGGTCGACCGCATTGGCTCCGGCGGATACGCAGACGTCTGGCGCGCCGAAGCGCCCGGTGGGATCCAAAAAGCCGTCAAGGTGGTGCACGGCTACTGCGATGACGAGTTTGCGTCGCAGGAGCTGAAGGCGCTGGAGCGCGTGAAGGGCGTGCGGCATCCGTTCCTGTTGTCGCTGGAGCGATTCGAAGTCGTCAGCGGGCGGCTGGCGATTCTCACGGAGCTGGCCGACATGAGCCTCGACCAGCGGCGGCGCCAATGCTGCGAGGAAGGCCTGAGCGGCATTCCGCGCGATGAGCTGCTGCGCTACATGGCCGACACGGCCGAGGCGCTCGACTTCCTTTCGCAGCGGCACAATTTGCTGCACCTGGACATCAAGCCCGAAAACCTGCTCATCCTGGGCGATCACATCAAGGTAGCCGACTTCGGCCTGGTGAAAGAGCTCGCCTCACGGACGCAGAACTCGCTGGTTTCGGGATTGACGCCGACGTACGCGTCGCCCGAAATGTTTGATGATGAGCCGTCGGCCCAAAGCGATCAGTACAGCCTGGCGATCGTTTATCAACAGATGCTCGTGGGCACGCTGCCATTTCCCGGACGCACGGCCGCGCAGCTGGCCAAGCAGCATACTCAGGCCGAGCCGCAGCTCATGTCGCTGCCGGCGGAAGATCGGCCGGTGATTGCGCGCGCCCTGGCGAAGAAGCCGACGGATCGCTTTCCGTCCTGCCGCGCGTTTGTCGACGCCCTGATGCGCCGCGTCGAGCATTCGCCGCCGGCGGCGCCGATAGAAATTCCAATGCCGCGCCCCGCGGCGCCTGCGCCCGTGGTGCCGGATCCGAACGATACAAAATCTCCTTCGTTCGGCACAACGATTCGCCGCAGCGAGGTGCACGCGCCGGCGCCGCCGGACGCGCCGATCGTCACCCAGCCGGTGCGGCGCGCCGAGCCGAGCGCTCCGATACAGCACGCGGAGCCGGCTGCCGACGAGGTGCTGCCGATAGACACGGTCGACGTTGCCCTACCAGATGCTAACCCGGACCTGCGCCGCGAACAGCCGACCTTGTACGTGGCCATCGGCGGTGTGGGCGTGCAGGTGCTCAGCCGGCTGCGCGCGCTCGTCAAGCCGCGCAATCCCGCACCAGACGCGAACGATGCCATCGAAGCAATCGCGCTGGACACCGATCGAGAAGAGTTGCGCCAGGCCTGTTCGACGCGTTGGAAGCGGCCGCTTGCGCCAGAAGACACGCTGCATATTCCCCTGCGGCTGCCCAAGTCGTACGACAATTCGCGTGAAATCCTCGGCTGGTTGAGCCGCCGCTGGCTGTATAACATTCCACGCTCGCTGGAGACGCGCGGTTACCGCCCGCTGGGACGCATTGCCTTAGTGGATCACGCGCAGCGAGTACTGGCGCTCACCGACCGAAAGCTCGAACGATTGGCGAAGCTGGTCGGTTCATCCGACGCTGCCGGCCAGCCGCGCGACGACACGATCAAGATTGTGCTCCTTGCCGGGACAGGCGGCGGCACGGGGGCGGGCGTTGCCATCGACGTGGCCAATATTTTGCGGACCCAAGCGGCCCGCCGCAACGTTCAAGTCGAAATCAACGGGTTATTCATTTGTCCGTGTTTGGCCAGCACCAATTCAGCACCGCTGCCGGCGGCCAATACATATGCGCTTCTGACCGAGCTTAATCACGCGACCGCACACGGCAATGCGGGCAGCGGTGAGGGCTCGCGCGAACGTCCACCGTTCGAGTCGCAGGGCGCGCCGTTCGATCACGTGTACTTTGTGCCAACTCGCGCACGCACGGGCGACGGGCAGGATGTCGACCCGTTGGACACCGTAGCCAGGTACCTGGCGTGCGAGGCGATTCCCGATGCCCGCGCGGCGATTCGATCGTGCCGCGGAGCGCAAAGGCCGGGCGAGTCGTCACGCGGCCGGGGATTCACGCTCAAGAAGTTCGGCCATGCGTCGCTGGCTGATCGCCGGCATGAATTCATCAACGAATTGGCCGTGGAGCTGGCGGCTGCGGTGAAGGCATATTGGGTCAGGCTAGATCGCAGCCAGGACTGGCAAGAGCTGATTCTTGCAGAACAGAAAGCAGCGAAAGTGCCGAAATTGGCGCGGCCCGCCGGCGACCCGGCTGCGCCGGTTACCGTCTTGCCAGCCAACGATGCGACGCCACTGGCGCTACGCGGCCGGTTCAAGGAGAATTTGTCGCTGCAGTTCACCAGCGACGCGGTTGAGCAGATTCAGCGGCGGCTGGAATCGCGTGATGAACGAGGCCGGCCGCTGATCATTGCACGCGATGCCAAGATGATTGCCGACGCGGCTGCTGCCGCGGTCGCCGAGATTGTCCGCCGCGCGCCGAATGAAGCCGGGGCTGACAGCCGGTTTTCAGGCTCCTCCGTGCTTCAATCTTTGATCTCAAACGCAAGCCAGCGAGTGCTCAAGCACGCCATTGAAACAATCGATTTGAAACAGCCCCAGAGATTTCTGGCTGCCGATGTGCTCGATCAACTTATCGAGGCCCAATGCCAGACACTGCTCGAAGCGAGCCTGGATCAATCGGACGTGGGCGGGGCGCTGAAAGCGATGGTCAATGTCGATCAGATGATAAGCCGCACCATCGAGCAAGGTAGTAACGAGCTGCTTCACTGCAGCTGTGAGCGCCGCACGCTGCTGCTGGTGCCCAAGGCGGAGGCAAATGGCCGGGCCGCCGAAGCGGTGCGCGGGTCGCGGCCGCTCGCGGCTGTCGTGCCGGCGGACGTCGACGACGTGGCCGTCGTGACGGAATACGCCGGCATCGCGCCCCGCTCGCTGGCGCTGGCGATCACGCGCGTGTACCCGGGCATTGCAGATGCGGCACACAGGCTGCTCACGCGGATCGACATCGATTGGAAGCCGCTGGTTTAGCGCGTAATTCAATTCTGGTGCCTGGGGCAACGCTCCAGCGAGTTTCCGATGGCGTGGCATGCTCTCGCAGCGCAGCTGCGTGAGCATGGGCCAGCGAGGTCATGCCTACGCCGCTGCGCGTCGAAGACATGCCACCCGCCGCGTCACTCTTTCTCCGGCGTCTTCACGTGGAATTCGCGCTGCGAACAGAGCCAGGCGGCGAGCGCGGCGCACACGAAGCTTGTCCCGATCAAGATCAGCATCGACGTGCTCAGCGTCGGATGCTCGGCGAGAGTCGGATCGGTATCCGCATTCAGCGACCACGCCCCTGAGGCCGGATCCTCCTGCCGTCCACCTGGCCAGGAGGCGACGAACTCCAGGGTTCGGTAGGCGATAATCCTTGTGTGATAAAGGACAGTTCCCCAGCGCACGCTCAGCGGTAAATTTGCCAATAGTCCCTCGACGACCGCTGTATAGAGCACACCGGCAATCAACGTGCGCTTCGTGATGAGGCTCATCAAGCCGAAGATGCTGCAGTAGGTGATCGCGGCAAGCGACAGGATCGCCGCGATCTTCGACGAGCGCAGCGTCGCTTGGCTGATATCGGCGTCGGTCGCGGCGTAAATCGCCACGGATGTCAGCGCGGTGAGCGTTATCATAAGCACGACGGTCGTCGTCCAAGTGGCCGCCAGCTTGATCACGTAGATCATCCATTTCGGCGTGGGCCGTGTCAGCAAGTAGGTGATCGTTTGCTCTTCCTGCTCGTCCTGCACGATTCCGGATGCATAGAGGAGTGAGACCAACGGGAGCAGTGCCTGTGGAATCAAAACCCACATCAATCCGAACTCAACGAACCGTATCGGAACGTCGGGATTCGCGCTGCGAATGAGGATCGCCAGCCCCGCGGGCAAGATAAACGCGAGTGCAACGGCCATCCAGCGCTTGCCGTGAAGGTGCTGCCGCAATGTCAGCCAGTACAGCGTCCACCATGCGCCAAGCCGCGACGCGCGGTGCTTGGCCTCGGTCGCCGAGTATTCGGTGCGGGCGGACTGGCCGGTGTCCATCGCGGGGGCGGTCGTCATGGATTCACCAAATACTTGAACACGGCTTCCAGGTTGTCATCATCCGAGAACACCGATTTGATCGCGAGGCCGTCCTCGAGCGAAAGCGCGGGCAGCCGGCTGTAGAACGTGTCGGGCGAGCGGGTCTCGACCATCAATCCGTTTTCGCCGGCAAGCACGCGGACGCTTTCGACATCGTCCCAGGCCATCATCCGCGCGGCGAGGCGGCGATAGTCGTCGCACACGAGCTTGATCTGGTGCGGGTGCTTGTCAATGAGATCGCGAATCTGCCGCACATGCCCCTCGGCGACGAGCCGGCCGCGATTGAGAAGCACGATTTTGGGCGTGAGCGATTGCACTTCGTAGAGCACGTGGCTGGAGACGACGACGCCTTTTCCTTGGCTTCCCAACCGCATGATGATGTTCATGAGGTCGTGACGGGCGACGGGGTCGGTGCCCGTGAGCGGCTCGTCGAGAAACAAGACTTGCGGATCGTGCACCAGCGCCTGGGCCAGTTTGATTCGTTGCCGCATGCCCTTCGAGTAGCCGCGAATCGCCCGGCCCTGATGCTGGGTCATGCCGACCGCCTCGATCGTGCGCTCGGCGGCTTCGCGCGCGGCGGCGCGCGAGAGGCCGCTCAGCCGAGCGCAGGTGAAGACGAAATCGCGACCGGTCATCCACTCGTAAAACGCATCCTGCTCTGGGCACAAGCCGAGCGAGCGATTGAGCCTGGCGTTGTT
>DASXWB010000416.1:0-2162 GCA_036503915.1 Lacipirellulaceae bacterium
GAAAAACTTTGGGCGCTGATCATTGACGGCCAGAACAACCACGAATGGAAAGTCACAACGCCGATACTGAAAACGATCCTGGAATCGAGCGGCCGGTTTACCGTCGATGTTGCCACGTCGCCGCCGGCGGGCGGCGACATGCGAGGCTTCAACCCAAAGTTTGCCGACTACGACGTCGTCGTGAGCAACTACAACGGAGATCGCTGGTCGGAGGCGACCGAGAAAGCGTTTGAGTCGTATGTGAGCGGTGGCGGCGGATTTGTGAGCGTGCATGCGGCAAATAACGCGTTCCCCGATTGGCCCGAGTACAACCGCATGATCGGCCTAGGCGGCTGGTACGGGCGCACGGAAAAACATGGGCCCTATGTCTATCTCGACGAGGCGGGCAAGATCGTTCGCGATACGTCGGCCGGCGCGGGCGGCCACCACGGTCCACAGCACGAATTTCAAATCCGCACCCGCGACGCGGAGCATCCGATCATGCGCGGCCTGCCGCCCGTGTGGATGCACGCCAAGGACGAGCTGTACGATCAGCTGCGCGGACCGGCCGAGGACTTACACATCCTTGCCACGGCCTATTCGGCGCCGCAGTACGAAGGCACGAACCGGCACGAGCCGATGCTGATGACGCTCCAGTACGGCGGCGGCCGCGTGTTCCACACCGTGCTGGGCCACGCCGACTATTCGATGAAGTGCGTCGGCTTCGCCACGACGCTGCAGCGCGGCGCCGAGTGGGCAGCCACGGGCAAGGTGACGATCCCAGTGCCGGAGGATTTTCCTACTGCCAAGGAAACGCGGTCGCGCGACTGAAGAATGTGGGAGGCGCCTCTGACGCCGATGTTGCTTAGGAATTACTTGCCGTAATCGGCGTCGGAGACGCCTCCCACAGGTTGCTGATGAAGTTAAGCCTGTGAAATCGCTGACCAAAGAGCTTTGGATGGATGTTTCGCAGCGGCGGGCCATTGTCTCGATCCATCGAGATGTGGAGAAGGCGGTCGCCGACAGCGGCGTCAAGGAGGGCCTGGCGCTCGTGAACGCGATGCACATCACGGCCAGTGTGTTCATCAACGACAACGAGCCAGGGCTGCATCGTGACTACGACAAATGGCTCGAGGAACTGGCTCCATTCGATCCGTCGCCCGAGCGCTACCACCACAATCGCACCGGCGAAGACAACGCCGACGCCCATCACAAACGGCAGATCATGGGCCGCGAGGTTGTCGTGGCAATTACAGGCGGCAAGCTGCACCTCGGGCCTTGGGAGCACATTTTTTACTACGAATTCGACGGCCGGCGCAAAAAGCGCGTGCTCGTGAAAATCATTGGCGAATAATAGGTTGGGCCGCCCAACACATCCAAGGCGCCACCAGGCCAACGGGTTGCACCAAAACCACACCAGGACTCCGAGGGAAGCCGCTGGCGCGAGGCATGGCCGGGGTAGCTATCCACACTACCCGGCCACACAGGCTCCCATTTGCGCGCAAAACCGCACAACAAAAACCGGCTGGCTACCAATTTGCCGTTGGGATTGCCACCTCAATGGTCTGCGTAAAGCCATAGCTCGTCTCGATAGAGTCTTCGCCCAACTCGTTGCCATCCGTGCAGGCTTCTACAAAGCGAATTCCCAATGGCGTTAATATGACTTCACCAGGATGCGGAAGACCGCCTAAAGTTGGACTTGATAAATGTTGCCCTTGTAATCCGCTACCCAGCCTAATGGGTTTGACATGTGGTGCCACGCATTGCACCCGCATTAGGTTGTCAACCGATAGCAAGAATTCATCTTCCGATATTGCCAACTTCGCACATACGCGACTTTGAAAAAAAGGATTAATTGCGGCCGACTCAAAGTCAAGACTATCAGCTAGCCGAAGCGAGTTGTACATCAGGAACAATATTCGGGCATCCAAGCCGCTTAGGCACTTAATGATGTCCGTGTATGCAACCCGAACCTCAGACGCAAAACTCGGGTCCATTGCATTGGCCAATAGACGCGACCATAGCTTTTGCAATTCCGGCTCATTCTCTAGTGCCGCTTCTTCCAGGAGAGGGATGCCAAGCTTCGGCGGAACGGCCCTTGTGTCGGTGATGCCCCGTCGCGTAAGTATCTCCTGTACCTCGTCCGCCATCTGGTCCCATCTCCTTAATCGCATCAGGCGAAT
>DASXWB010000417.1:0-3091 GCA_036503915.1 Lacipirellulaceae bacterium
CTCGATCTGAAACTCGCGCTCGCTGACGTCGTGCACCGTGCAATAGCCAGCGACGTAATCGAGGGCGTTGGCTTCGGCGACATACTTGGCCTTGGTGCCGATGACGACGCCCAGCTCGACTTCCCAATCGGTTTTCTTGGAGCCGCGCGGAATGACGATGTCGTCGTAGGGGCCGTTGATGCAGCTCGTGGCCTTCATGAACATCACCGGTTCGTCGGGAATCTTTGCGCCCGTCTCGGCCGCGTGCTCGCTGTAGTTGAGGCCGATGGCGATGAACTTGCCGACGCGGCCGACGCAGGGGCCGATGCGCGTGCCGGCATCGACGAGCGGCAGTTTATCAACGTTGAGCGACGCGAGTTTGTCGAGGCCCGCCGGGGAAAAAGCATCGCCGGCGATGTCGTCGACGATGCCTACGAGGCTGCGGACGCGGCCGTTTGGGTCAAGGATGCCGGGCTGTTCGCGACTGGAAGCGCCGTAGCGGAGGAGTTTCATTTGAGGCTTCGGGGTTCAGGGTTCAGGGTTCAGAGCTGAATCGTACGAAGTACGGAGTACTCAGTACGGAGTACCGTGTACTTAGCTTCCATCGAGCATCCTGCATCCGGCATCCGGCCTCCCACATCCAACATCTCGCATCCAGCATCCACATCAAATCGTCCAGCCGCCGTCGATGACGTGGATCTGGCCGGTGGTGAAGGCGGATTCATCAGAGGCCAGGTACACGGCCAGGGCGGCGATTTCGTCGGCCGTGCCGATTCGGCCCATCGGCTGGCGGGCGATGAAGGCGGTGCGGGCCGCTTCGTAGTCGCCTTCGCTGAGCCGCTGGTGGAGCGAGGGCGTGTCGACTGTGCCCGGGCAAATGGCGCTCGAGCGGATACCGCGGCCGACATAATCTGCGGCGATCGATTTGGTCATGCCGATGACGGCAGCCTTCGTGACGCCGTACACGAAGCGGTTCGGTACGCCGGTGACGCTCGAAGCCACGCTCGACATGTTGATGATGTTGCCGTGGCCGGCATGGAGCATGGCCGGCAGGAAGGCGCGCGTCATCCGGTACATCGACGTGACGTTGAGGTCCAGCGAGAAGGCCCAGGCGGCCTCATCGCATTCGAGGATGTTGCCGTGGTGCACAAAGCCGGCGCAGTTGAAGAGGATGTCCAAGGCGCCGAGCTCGGAGGCGGCGGCCGTGATTGCGGCGGGATCGCGGACGTCGAGGCGCTTCGTGCGAATGCTGGACGATTCGCCGGGCAGTGCGTCGAGCGCCTCTTCATTAATATCCGTGGCGACGACGCGAGCCCCTTCACTGGCGAACGCCAGGGCGGTGGCCCGGCCGATGCCTTGGGCCGCAGCGGTGATGAGGGCCGTTTTGTTTTTCAACCGGTCGGTCATGCGTTGCTTGGTGGGACGGACAATCCTGTCCGTCTACATACGATTTACTGACGGACAGGATTGTCCGTCCCACGACCTGTCCAGACCGGTCCGTCGGGGAACCGGTATTCGGCGAGGCTCGCCGGTTTCATCGTACCACTGTAACCCGGCGCCGTGGGCGGCATATAGTGGCCGTTGCGAACGACCACTGGGTGTTCAAAATGCTCGTGCAGGTGATCGACGTACTCGGCCACGCGGTTTTCCAGGCTGGCGCCGATGCGTATGTAGTCGACCATGACCAGGTGATTGACGTACTCGCAGAGGCCGACGCCGCCGGCGTGCGGGCACACCGGCACGCCGAACTTTTTGGCCAGCAGCATGACGGCCAGGCATTCGTTCACACCGCCCAAGCGGCAGCTGTCGAGCTGGCAGAAGCGGATCGCCTCGACCTGCATGAGCTGCTTGAAAATCACGCGGTTGTGACACATCTCGCCGGTGGCGACGCCGATTGGCGCGACGGCCTTGGCGATCGTTGCGTGGCCGACGACATCGTCGGGCGAGGTCGGTTCCTCGACCCACCACAAGTCGAACTCGGCCAGTTGGCGGATATTTTGGATCGCCTCGGGGACGTCCCAGCGCTGGTTGGCGTCGACCATAAGCTTTCGCTCGGGGCCGATTTCCTGGCGCACCAGGGCGGCGCGGCGGCGGTCGTCCGCGATGTCGAGGCCGACTTTGAGCTTGAAGTGGTTCCAGCCGGCGGCCATACCTTCGCGGACGAGGCGGCGGATTCTGTCGTCGGTGTAGCCGAGCCAGCCGGCGGAGGTGGTGTAAGCGGGGAAGCCGTTGCGGTGGAGCTCGGCTTCACGCTGTGCGCTGGTGAGGTCGTTGGCGCGCACGATGGTGCCCGCTTCGGCGGGCGTTAGCACATCGGTGAGGTAGCTGAAGTCGATGGCCGCGATCAACTGGTCTGCCGGCATGTCGGCCAGCAGCTTCCACAGCGGCTTGCCTTCGGCCTTGGCGTAGAGATCCCACAGGGCGTTGACGACGGCCGCAGTCGCGAGGTGCACGACACCTTTCTCCGGGCCGATCCAGCGGAACTGGCCGTCGCGAACGAGCATGCGCCAGAATCCGGCGAAATCGGCGATGATTTCCGCCAGGCTCAGGTCGCGCAGCTTGTGGCACAGGTAGTCGGCAGCTTGGACGCACAGCTCCGTGCCGCGGCCGAGCGTGAACGTGAGGCCGTGGCCTTCGAGCCCGTCGCGGTTTGTGCGCAGGATGACGTACGCCGCCGAGTAGTCGGGACCCGAGTGCATCGCGTCGGAGCCGTCGAGCGACTCGGAGGTCGGGAACCTGACGTCGAGCACTTGCCAGCTGCGAATTCGAACGTCGCTCATGCCGGTAGAGTAATCGAACTGGTAGCGCGTGGCGAGGACTCGGTCGCACGCGCCGCTCGCGGCACATGTCGTCACGCTTGCTACATCTCGCAAGTTCGCGCGGCGAGCCGGCAGCAATTTTCGAAATCTCCCCCGCAGCGGCGAATTCGGTCTTTACAGGCCGCGCAAGCATTGTAGAATTTGCAAGCACGAATTATTCTCGAAGTTGTGGCAGGCTTCGAGTCGATTGGTTGAAGAGAAAAGATAGGTCAGGCTTAGCCTGACGGCTTTGAAAAATGGTCAGGTAGTCTGACCTACGGAAGGCACGAAGTTGAATTTCGCCCTTACTATAG
>DASXWB010000418.1:0-1755 GCA_036503915.1 Lacipirellulaceae bacterium
GGAGAAGCGTACCAACTTCTCCAGGCCCCTACACGGTTTTACGCTCGTGGAGCTATTGGTGGTCATTGCAATCATCGGCATTCTGGTTGCGCTGCTCTTGCCGGCAATTCAGGCCGCTAGAGAAGCAGCCCGCCGCGCGCAGTGCCAGAATAACCTTCGGCAGGTGGCCGTCGGAGTCCTAAATTACGAGAACTCGCATAAGGAGTTCCCCTGGGGTTCCTCGTACGCCCGCACCGCGGCCAGCGAACGCAAAGGAAATTGGGTCATCGTCATCTTGCCATTTCTTGAGGAAGGCGCGGTGGCCGACCGCTATAATTTCAGTCTTCATCCTGACGAAGGCACGAATCTTGCGCTCACTCAGTCGACGGTCATCCGGTCGCTAATTTGTCCCACCGATGAGATGTCAAATCAACCGATCCTGGAGAACCGCCGTCAAGGCGCGGGATCGCATAATCCTCCGAGAGCGCTGGGCTTGTGGTATACCGGCTCGATGGGGCCGACGATTCCGGACACGTGCGCATTTGCTCCGGCTCCCGGCGAGCCGCAGGCGGAGCAAAAATATCGGATGTCCTGCCAAGGCTGCGGTTTTGGCACTCTAAATCCAGCGACAGCCGGTGACATGGCACGGCAACCCTGCTCTCGATTTCACCCGTCGACCGATCTCGATACCTGCGCCGGCGTAATATGCCGACGCCATTTGGGCATCCCGCTTCGCCGCGTGCCGGACGGGCTTTCAAATACATTTCTGGCTGGCGAAACGCTGCCCGGACATTGGGTTTGGAATTGCGCTTTCTGCGATAACTTTCCAGTTTCATCGACGCACATCCCACTCAATACGATGGAATCGCGCGATACGCCGGTGGAGTATTGGCTTATCAGCGGATTCAAGAGCATGCATCCCAGCGGCGCCCACATGGCGATATGCGATGGGAGCGTGCATTTTGTTCAGGAAACCATCGACTATTACTCATGGAATGCATTGGGCAGTCGCGAACACAACGACGGGGATAAAAGCGAGCTTTAGGGCCGCAGTATTTCGGACAACTAATGACGAGAGTTCAGCGAATGGTGCGGCGGCCTGTGCTTTTATTTTTGGTCTTCGTGGTCATCGCCGAAACGGGATGCCGCGACAGCGGCATACGAACCGTTCCGGTAAGCGGCAAGGTGACGTTCGTCGGCGGGCCGCCGCCAAAGAACGGGACCATCATCTTCAGCCCCATCAAGGTCGATGAGGGCCTTCCGAGCCGGCCTGGAAGAGCACAATTCGATAAGGATGGTTCGTTCACCGTAACCTCATTCCAGAAGGACGATGGGTTGTTGCCCGGCACGTACCATCCCAACATCTCCTGCTGGAAAGGCAATCCCGATAGCAATGATCCAATTTCCTTTGAGCGATTGAACTATGTGCCTAAGGACTTCAGGCCCGAGCCGGTTACGGTTTCGGCTGATGAGGATGAAGTGAACGTGGTAATCAACGTACCCAGGCTGAATTAACCCAAATCGTGCGAGACGTTGAAGTCGTCGAGCAATTGGCTCGATCAATGGAGGTAGCCGCTTATGTTTCGGTTAAAACTCAACACACGGCGCGTTGTCCTGCGCGTCGCAATGCTCTCGATTTGCGTCACCACAATACTCGGAACTGCCGGTCAACTACTGGCTGTCGGTTTGAACTATGTCGAGTCCGATGACTTTACGAATCTAACGCCGACTTCGGCTATCGATTCGTTCGGATCAATGGCCGGGGCGGATAACCTG
>DASXWB010000419.1:0-2313 GCA_036503915.1 Lacipirellulaceae bacterium
GGCGATCATGGCGGTTCCCACAGTGCTCATGGGCGGCACGCTACCTGCGGCCGTCCGTTCCGTCACACGTGCGACCGATTTGCATCGCCGCAGCTTGGGCATTCTCTACGGCTCGAATACGCTCGGGGCCGTGCTGGGCGCGGCCGTCGCCACGTTTTTCGCTCTCGAAACACTCGGCACGCGGGCCACGCTCATGTCGGGCTGCGCGTTGGGTTTTCTCGCCGGAATCACGGCGATCGCGCGATCGCGATCGCTTTCCCCGCCAGCCTCCGAACACGTCGCACGATCCTCTTCGAAGGAACACATTTCACAACCCACGCCCGCAGCGCCGACCGACGACGCCGCACCACAGTCGGGCGACTGGATGCTTTACTTCGCCGCGGCAGTGCTCGGCTTTACGTTTTTCGCGCTTGAATTGGTGTGGTATCGCATGCTGGGGCCGATTCTGGGCGGCACCGCATTCACTTTCGGGCTGATCTTGTGCGTCGCGCTCACGGGAATCGGTATCGGCGGCATTTCCTACAACTTTGTGTTCTCCCGCTGGCGGCCGACTTGGGCAGCCCTGGCCGTAACCTGTGCCCTCGAGGGACTGTTCACGATTTTTTCGTTCGCATTGGGCGATCGCCTCGCACTCTTAGCGGCTACAAAAACGGAGGCAGCCGGCAGCTTCGGCGAACTGATCCGAGGATGGACGTATATCACGTCGATCGTCGTGCTACCGGTGGCGCTCGTGGCGGGCGTGCAGTTTCCGCTGTTGATTGCGCTGTTGGGCTCGGGCCGGCGGGCCGTCAGCCGGCACCTCGGTACGGCTTACGCCTGGAACACATTTGGTGCGATTGCCGGGTCGCTCGTGGCCGGCTTCGGCGCGATGCCGCTGCTCACCGCGCCCGGCATGTGGCAGGCCGTCGCCGTGATGCTTGCCGCGCTTTCGGTCCTGATCGCCATTGGCTCGCGCCAATCGACTCGCCGCGGCGCCGTGGTCCTTGCGGCTTTGTCGATTGCAACCGTCGGCTTGACGTTCGCTGAAGGCCCGACGGCCGTCTGGCGGCACAGCGGGATTGGTGTTGGCCGGGCTGAAGTGCCCCATAGCTATCCGAATCAGTTGCGCCGATGGATCCGAGAAAAGCGCCGCGGGCTGGTTTGGGAGACCGAGGGGATCGAGTCGAGCATCGGCATTCTCGGCGACCACGGGCTGGCGTTTGTCGTCAACGGCAAGTCGGACGGCAGCGCGATCGGAGACGCACCCACTCAAATCGGCGCCGCGATTCTGGGCGCGGTGCTGCACGAGGATCCGAAAACCGCCTTGGTGATCGGCCTGGGCACGGGAGAATCGGCTGGCTGGCTCGCCGAGATGCGAAACATGCAGCACGTCGACGTCGTCGAGCTGGAACCGGCAATTGACGAAATGGCGCTGCGCTGCCGCGAGCTGAACTGGGACGTGCTGAACAATCCCCGCGTGCGGCGCATCTACAACGACGGCCGCGAGTTCGTATTCACGACAAAAAACCAGTATGATGTGATTTTTTCGGAGCCATCGAACCCGTATCGCGCCGGCGTGGCGTCGCTCTACACCAGCGAGTTCTATCAGGCTGCCAGGCGGCGACTCAAGCCCGGCGGCTTGTTCATCCAATGGCTGCAGGCCTACGAGGTCGACGCCCTCACGGTTCACACCGTCGTGGCGACGGCCCGTTCGGTGTTCAATCACGTCGAGCTTTGGCACACGTTGCCTGCCGATTTGCAATTGGTTTGTTCGGCCGAGCCCATCGAGTATTCCGCCTCCGAGCTGCGCGAGCGGCTCGCGTCCCACGTCGTGCAAACGGCGCTGAAGCATACCTGGAAAATGGGAGACCTCGAGGGATTCCTGGCGCATTTTATCGCCAACGCCCGGTGGACGACCGGCGTCGAGCAACTTCCGATGATGCCGCGCAACACCGACGATCGCACCGTACTGGAATACAGCTTCGCAAAAACTGTTGGCGGGCCGACGGGATTCTCCGTCGAGAGGCTGCGCGCGGAGGTTCAAAAGGCCGGATTGCATCGGCCGGCGCTCGCGGGTGAAACCGTTGACTGGAACCGCGTGGAAATTCGCCGGCAGGAATTCAACCTGCTCAATTCAGGTGAGTTGTCGCTCGATTTGCTCTCCGAACCGCACGACCGGGCGCTCATCCAAGCATTCGGCATCTTCGGACTCGAAGATTACAGGACGGTGGTCGAAACCTGGCCGTCTCAGCACCGCCCACCGCAGGGTATCATTCAGCGGCTTGTGCTGGCCACAAGCTACGCCGAGCTGGGCCGCGCCGAATGCCTGGAGCT
>DASXWB010000420.1:0-4036 GCA_036503915.1 Lacipirellulaceae bacterium
TGTAATCGGGAACACGACGCCGACGTGCGAGAGCGCGAAATGCTGCCCGCCTACGACACTGGGAATTGCCCCTACGTGTTTGCCCATGCCCCAACCTTGATCGCGCGTATAGCCGCTCGTGTTGGTATTGGTCAAACCGCCATTTCCGGAAATGGCGGCAAGCGCGCCGAGAATGCCGATCATCGTAAGATCCACGTCGGGAAACCCTCGGCCCTCCCACAAGGCAACAAAGATGTTGTCGACGACCGGTGCGGCATCGGCATCACTCGTCGTCACCGGGACGCTCCCAAACTTGAAAAAACCGGTGAGAATCTCGACCCATGTCGCTGGTGTGGAATACAGCACGGCGACAAACGTGAGAAAACCCAGCACGACGATGATCTTGAAGGTCATAATCGCCTTCAAGGAGTTGTACACCTTGCCGCCGAAGATGAGAGGCACGAGTGCAAGCACGAATACAACGTATGTCAACAGCCTGAGAAATGTTTGGCCATTGAGCGAGGAACCCCACACGTTGTAAGTTTTTTCAACATCCGGGATCTCGCCGAGGATAACAGCCCCCAGCGGGGTCGCCGCGTTGGCCACGAGGTAGGGGAACACGGAGCCGAAATCGAGAAACACGTACAGAATGAGCCAGAAGATCGGACCCGGCATCAGGCGAAATTTGCCGGTGAAAATCGGCTCTCCGCTGTAGAGCGTGTAGCGGTTTATTTCCAGGTTATAGACGACCTGGCACAGAATCGATACGGTCGACAGCCAGAGAATGGCGCCGCCGTAGCGTGCGGTGGTCAGCGGCCCGGCCAGCCATTCGCCGCCGCCGATGGCCGCGCCCGCGGCGACCAGTCCCGGACCAATCAGCAGCGTCCAGCTTCGCAGCGTCAGCTTCGGCGCTTCGGGCAGCTCACCGACATCCCACGGAGGCATCGCCTTGCAGCCCGGGTGCGGGGCACCGGACTGCTCAGTTGTAATATCGGTGTGTCGGACTTCGCTCATGCCATTCGCGCCTGGGCGACCGTGATGGATGTGTCATCGCAGTATACTAACTCAATCGATGTTCGACGACCGCGCAGCGAACGGCGTGATTATGCGTGTTCGACAGTCACCATGCCCTTTCAGGGCGCGCCTACCTCTCGCTTCGGCTGCCGCGGCTCTTCGCCCCAGTCGTTGGGCGCCGGGCCGGGCCATTCGTCCACGTCGGAGCGCTCGGCCCAGGCTTCCCATTTAGCGATTAGCTCCTTGGCCAATTCCGGTTGATCTTCGATGAGATCTCGGCTTTCGGTGCGATCAACCTGCGTATCGTACAGTTCCCACTGGCCGCGAAGTTTCATGACAAGCTTCCATTTGCCGTCGCGCACGGCGCGGTTGCCTTCGTGCTCCCAGAAAATCGGTTCTTTACGCACAAGCGGCTGGCCCGCGAACGCCGGGAGCAGGCTGACGCCTTCCATCGGCTGAATCTCGTGACCGTTAAATTCGTTCGGATAGCTGGCGCTGCTCACGGCGACGGCCGTTGGCATGATGTCGATGAGGTGGCCCGGCTGGTGCTCGAGTTTGCCGTTGCGCTCTTTGGGAATACCGCCGGGCCAATGGGCTACGAGCGGCGTGGCGATTCCGCCTTCATGCGTGAAGTGCTTGTAGCGCCGAAACGGAGTGTTGGCGAGCGTGGCCCAAGGCTGCCCGAGGAAAACAACCGATTGTGGGCCGCCCGGCTGCTCACCTTCGAGCCGGCCGCGCGGGCCCGATTCCGCGTTGCCGCCGTTATCAGCCACGATCAGGATCAGCGTGTTGTCGAGCATGCCGCGCTGCGCGAGACCATCGACCAGCGCGGCGATGCTGCGGTCCACGCGGTCGAGCATCGCCGCGTAGATCGCCATGATATGGTCAAAGCGGTCTTTTTCGGTGCGGCTGAGCGAGTCCCAGGCGGGCACGTCCGGTGGACGGTCGGCAAGCCGCCAATTCGAATCAACCAGTCCCATTTCAATCTGCCGGCGGTGACGCTCGCGGCGCAATTCATCCCAGCCGGCCAAGTATTTGCCACGATAGCGGTCGATGTCCTCCTGCGGCGCCATGAGCGGAAAGTGGAGCGATGAGTGGGCGAGATACCAGAAGAACGGTTTTTTCGAAGCCTTCGCTTCGTCGACGAACTTGAGTCCCCACTCGGTGAGAAGGTCTGGCCCGTACCAGTTTTTGCCGAATAGCGGATCATCCAGCTCGTACCTTTTTCCGTTGAGGTGCAGGCCGTGCTCGCGGCGCTGCTTCTGGTTGGGGAAATAGGTTTCGCCGATGGCTGAGTTGAGCGATCGCATGAAGCCACGCGACCAGGGAGGCGTGCCGTTGTTTTGACCGAGGTGCCACTTGCCGGTCATGATCGTGAAGTAGCCCGCACCGCCGAGCACCTCGGCCATGGTGACGCAATCGTCACGCAGGCGGCCCTGAGTGCCCTTCGAGTTTTCGTGAATGGTGTTGTCGAGGTGGCCCATGCCGGCCTGATGCGGATAGAGGCCCGTCAGGAGCGAGGCGCGCGTTGGGCTGCAGCGAGCCGTGTTGTAGAACTGCGTGAAGCGCAGGCCGCCGGCGGCCAGGGCGTCGATGTGCGGCGTGGGGATCTCGCTGCCGTAGCAGCCGAAGTCGCTCCAGCCCATGTCGTCGAGCAGGATGACGAGGATGTTGGGCCGCGGCGGCGTTTGGGCGGACAGGGGGTTGTTGGCGGCGATAAATGTCAGCGTGAGCGCGTAGAACCAAGCGAGCGTAATTTTCGGGCGGTTGTTGTTCATGGGTTCGATGTTACTTGACCGATACGTTGCCTGCTATGGGCAAGCCGAAGCGAACCGGAATCCTATCGCTTGGAACGAAGTTTTTCCGAGAATTGACGTAGATACGCAAAACTCCCCCACAGGGTTTTGCGCATCTACGCGGGTGGCCGCCGTATAACGAAAGGCGGCGGCGAGACAAAACTGTTGAAAGCGGTTTTCATCGGGTTTCACCTCAGATGTCCAAAACTCCCCCCCACAGGATTTTGGACAACTGATCGAGGGCGGCCGCCGCTGACGATGCGTGCCGGCAGGCGCGCACGCTTAGCGCAGCATGGCAGCTCGCGGGCAGCCGTCAGTCGTCGGGTTAGGATGAGCGGATTGTGGCGAAGTGTACATTAACACAGTACAGGAAAATGACCGGTTTGTCCACCCTTTTTCGGCCACCCGCCCGAAGTCGTGGCACCCGATTATTTGCGTTTGATGGCCCGTTGCATTGCCGCACCCATGTCGGCGGGGCTTTGGGCGACTTCGATGCCGGCGGCTTCCAGAGCGGCGATTTTTTCGGCGGCCGTGCCCTTGCCGCCGGCGATGATCGCGCCGGCATGGCCCATGCGCTTGCCCTTGGGGGCCGTGCGGCCGGCGATGATCGCGGCCACTGGCTTGGTAATGTGCTCTTTAACATAAGCGGCCGCTTCTTCTTCGGCCGTGCCGCCGATTTCGCCGATCATGAGTATCGCTTCGGTCTGGTCGTCAGCCTGGTAAAGCTTCAACAGGTCGATGAACGACGTGCCGACAATCGGGTCGCCGCCCAGCCCAACGCACGTCGACTGTCCGAGGCCGACATTGGAGAGCTGCCACACGGCTTCGTAGGTGAGCGTGCCGCTGCGGCTCATGACGCCCACCGAGCCGCGCTTGTGGATGTAGCCGGGCATGATGCCGATCTTGCACTCGTCGGCGGTGATGACGCCGGGGCAGTTGGGGCCGATAAGGCGAACCGCCGATTTCGAATTTCGGATTTCGGATTTCGGATTCTTTTTCCCATTCGCTCCGTCAATCCGCAATCCGCAATCCGCAATCCGCAATCGTCCGTAGACGCGCACCATATCGAGTACCGGCACACCTTCGGTGATGGCAACAACGACGCGGCAGCCGGCGTCGACGGCTTCGAGAATCGCGTCGGCCGTAAATGCAGCGGGAACGAAGATCATGGCCGCGCCCGCGCCTTCTTTTTCGACCGCTTCGTACACGTTATAGAACACCGGGACGTCGAGTACCTTTTGGCCGCC
>DASXWB010000421.1:0-7767 GCA_036503915.1 Lacipirellulaceae bacterium
CCGGCCAGGCTGCTGGCCGCGTTGCCCGTCGACGCGCAGGCGATGGTCGTTGCACCGACCTGCAACGCGTGGGCGACTCCGACCGAGCTCGAGCGGTCTTTGAACGATCCCGTCGGATTTCGGCCTTCATCCTTCAGAAGAATTTGCCGGAGGCCGAGATGCTGGGCCAGCCGTTGCGACTCGATGACCGGAGTCATTCCAACAGCCCACTCGCGATGCACGGCCGCGGTCTCGAGCGGCAACAATTCCGCGTAGCGCCAATGATTTCGCGGACGATTCGCCAGCGGATCTTCGCGCCACGCCGCCCGTACTCTGTCGAGGTCATAATCGATGTCGAGGATCCCCTCGAACGGTCCGCAATGCGGGCAAATCATCCATGTCGCCTCGGCCGTCCTGAGATTCACGCCCGGAAACGTCGAGCCACATGTGATGCAAGTCAGATCTGTTACACACCAACCCATCGCATTCCTTTCAGCCGCCCGAATGTATCGTACGCGCGGGAAGGGAGCCAGAGCAGGTGACGTAAGCTATAATAAGAACCAAAAAGGCTCGCATCGAAGGATGCAGGGGGCGGGGAATGTAACATCCGCCCCTCATCCGGCGTCCTGCATCCCGCATCCTCAAATGGTCGATCTCTTCTGCACGTCGTTCGTCGACCTTATCCAGCGGATGCGGCTCGAGTTTCGCAACCAGCAGACGATATTCGATTTGCCGGCGCGCAGATTTTATGTCCCGGCCGCGGCTCGACTGAGCTCGCCGAAGTCTGAAGCGGCCACGCCGTCTACGAACATCGATCTGTCGGTGCGGTTTCACGATCGGGTCGCCGGGAACGCGTTGGGGCCGGCCTCCGGTCCGCAAACGCAGATGGCGCAAAATCTCGTCCTCTCCTGGCTTGCCGGCGGGCGGATCATGGAGTTCAAAACAGTTCAGGTAAACGATGCGCTGAAAATTTCTCGACCATGCATCGATGCAACGAACATCGGCTACAACGTCGAGTGGTCTCAGGAGCTGAGCGTCGCCGATTCGCTCGACCAATACGTGCAAGGAGCGATGCTGATCCACATGCTGCGCTACGCACCTGACGTGTTCGGCAATCCCTTCGCGGATGTGTTGATGGCCGGCCTGCGTGGCGAGCCGATTTACGACATGTCGATCGGCTACGACCTGGCCGGCATCTGCTCGCAAAAAGTCGTCGACTTCATTCGCGGGATGATCGACGCGCGCGAAAGTGTTGAGCGGCTGCGAAATCAAATCCCCCGCTGGCTCGTTCCGCTGCGCGAACTCGACTATCCCACGGCGCTCAGCCGCAGCATCACGCTTTCCACATTCCACGGTTGCCCGGCCGACGAAATCGAGCGCATCTGCACGTTCCTGCTTACCGAGCTTGACGTGCACGTGATCGTGAAGATGAATCCGCCCATGCTGGGCCGCGAAAAACTCGAGCACCTGCTTTACGACGTGCTCGGCTACGCCGAAATCCGCGTGAACGAAAAGGCCTATTCATCGGGACTCCAGTTCAACGAATCGCTGGAAATCTGCGGCCGCCTCGTCAAAATCGCCGCAGAGCGCGGACTGAAATTCGGTGCAAAGTTCTCAAACACCTTGGAAGTGGAAAACCACCGCGCGTTCTTCCAGCCGTCGGAAAAAATCATGTATCTCTCGGGCGCGCCGCTCCACGTGATTACGCTTACGCTGGCGGGCGAATTTCGAAATGCAATGGGCGCCGATTTTCCCATCTCGTTTTCTGCCGGCGTGGATCGCAAGAATTTCGCAAACATGGTGGCGTGCGGCTTCGTGCCTGTCACCACGTGCACCGATCTTTTGAAGACCGGCGGCTACGGCCGGCTGCCGCCCTATTTGCATGATTTGGAACAACAGATGGCCCGCGCCCGCGCGCGCACGGTCGCCGACTTTATTCTGGACGCACGCGGCCAGCGCGCGGCGGCCGGCGGCGATCCTGTTCAGGCCGGTTTTCTCAACACGCGGCTTATCGTTGCCGAGACACAAGCCGACCCACGCTACCGCGGCGACCAAAACCGCGCCATCCCCAAAAAAATCGATTCCCACCTCGTGACGTTTGACTGCATCACCTGCGACAAGTGCATCCCGGTCTGCCCGAACGATGCGAATTTTTCGTACCACACGGGCAAGGTGCGAATCACCTATCGCAACATCGAAGTCCGGTCCGACGGCAGCATTGCTCCGGTCGGCGATGAAAAAACCTTCGCGCTGGAGAAAGCCGACCAGATCGCCAACTTTGCCGACTACTGCAACTACTGCGGAAACTGCGACACGTTCTGCCCCGAGTATGACGGACCGTATTTAAAAAAGCCAAACTTCTTCGGCAGCCGCCGGGCCTTCGAGGCCGCCGCGCCGCGCGATGGATTCTTATTGGAACGATCGCACGACTCGATTGCGCTGCGCTGCCGCATACACGGTCGGCTTTACCACCTCGTGCACGCCGGCGGCCATTACCGATACGACGACGGAGTAATAAAGTTGAGTGTGAACTCGGATAATCTAGAGAACGTGGCATTGGAGCATCCAGCGCCGAATGATTCACATGTCGTTGACATGGGACGCTTTCTCGCCATACGCACACTACTGCGCGGAATCACCGATTCCACTCGAGTCCACGCAGTCAACACGCCGATACTGGCCAAAGCGCCCTCGGCGGCCGTTGAATGACTTCGTTCGTGTCATGGCGAACTATTCAAGGCCGGCAACCTCGCGAAACACCGTCCAGTCGATTTTCAGCTTGCGCATTCGCGCCCGCAGCGTGTGGGGATTGATCGCGAGCAGCCGTGCCGCTCCGCGCGGTCCCTCCACTCGGCCCTGCGTGACACGCAGCGCCGCCTCAATGTGGGCCCGCATGGCGTCGTCAAGCCTCGCAATCCGGCCGGCTCGCGCGGACACAATTCCTGCGCTCGCGGCGGCGAGGTTTCTCGAAGCATCGAGCGGACCGCGCGGCGCCGCCACGCCCAACGCGGCTGCCAGTTCCAGTGTGTCACCATTCCCTAAGATGGCCGCTCGGTCGATGACCGCCCCCAATTCGCGAATGTTGCCCGGCCATGCGTAACTCTGCAACAGGCCGATATCAGCGTCTGTCGGCACAACGGGCGCAAGGCCGAAGCGGATCGCCGCCCGCTCGACGAAATGGCGAGCCAGCTCAGGAATATCTTCGACGCGATCCCGCAGCGGCGGCAACAGGATCGGAAACACAGCGATCCGGTACCACAGGTCCTCGCGAAACGCGCTTTCGCGAACCATGGTGGCAAGGTCGCGATGCGTTGCAGCTACCACGCGGACGTCCACCCGAATTGGTGCGGCGCTTCCCACGCGCTCGACGTAGCCGTCTTGCAGCACGCGCAGAAAGCGCACTTGCGCTTCGAGCGGAAGCTCACCGATTTCATCGAGAAACAGCGTGCCCATATCGGCCCGCTCGAACCAGCCTTGCCGCGTTTCGTTCGCGCCGGTGAACGCGCCTTTTTCATGGCCGAACAGCTGCGAATCGATGAGCTCGCGCGGGATGGCACCGCAATTCACGCGCAAAAACGGCCCGCTGTGCCGATCGCTGCGGTTGTGAATCGCGCGGGCCACCAGCTCCTTGCCAGTCCCCGTTTCGCCGAGAATCAGCACCAGCACCTCCGACCGGCTCACCAAGTCGACTCGCTGCATTACGTGCGCCAGCCCGCTTGCTTCGCCCACGATCGTGTCCCCAGCCTCGCTGCGCCCCAGCCGGCGCAGCAGCGACTGCCGTTCCGCTTCGGCAGCTTCGCGCCATGCCGCCAATTCGTGCAAGCGAGTATCGTTGTCAAGCGCCACCGCCATTGGTTCTTGCAGCGCGCTGAATAGTTCGACGTGCTGTCGCAAGAAATGCTTGCCGGCACGAGCGGTCGCACAAAGAATTCCGCGCGAGCCGTGCTCTCCATCAAGCGGCGCAAACACACAATCGTGTCGGCCGGAGTCGCCTAACAGGCGCGCAAGAAACGATTCAGCCTTTGTTGCACCAGTGCTTCCGTGCCACGCCTCGCCGCGGCGCACCCAACGCTCGAGGCGTCGCCACTCTGCTTCGGCCAGCGGGCGGTCGCCCGCTACGGCGCCGCGCGGTTGGGCCGGCCACTGCGCCGCGATCGGCGCTCGGCGATGATCAGACTCCAGCCGGCGGACTGCCAATGCCGCAAGCGGAAGATGCTCACGTGTTAACTCGGCCAGGGAAGTCGTCGACTCGGCGATCTCCAAGTGGCGAGAGACGTTCTGCCAGGCGGACAGCAATACTTCCCGCGCCACAGGCATTGGGCTGATCCGCAGCTAGGTTATTTGCTTTATATCCGTTATATAACACGGACACTTCCATTATATATCACGGAAATAGCACTCGCAATCGCATCGTTGCTGGCGCTAGTGTTACGGAATCCTCGAAAATTGTTGCGTGTTCTGCAGAAATTGTGCTTTGGCATCACTGTTGCTTTAGCCGTGCCTCGATCCGCAGCTTCGATCTACCACCGCATTCCGATGAGGGGGCCGCTTCAATGAATGAAGTTCAACGAAAATCGGAAGATCCACGCCACATCATTTGTCGCCCAAGCTCTGCTGGCAATAAGCGCAATTTGCCCGCCGCACTTGTTGTTGCCGCGTTAATAGTTGCCTTAGTCGGGTGCGGCGGATTATCGAAGGGCGCTTCATCGAAAGACGCCTCCGCCAACGGCGACAAGCCGGCGGTGACGCTGCTGAACGTCTCGTACGATCCCACGCGCGAGCTATACGCAGAATTCAATACCGCCTTCGCGCTTCATTGGAAAGAAGAGAACGGCCAGGAGGTGACGATTGAGCAGTCGCATGGCGGTGCCGGCGCGCAAGCCCGGGCCGTGATCGACGGTCTCAAAGCGGATGTGGTCACGCTCGCGCTGCCGTACGACATCGATCAAATCTCCGAGCTGGCTGGCCTCATGCCGGCTGACTGGCAACAGCGCCTGCCCAACAACAGCTGCCCCTATCTTTCCACCATCGTGTTCCTGGTGCGCAAAGGCAATCCGAAAGGAATCAAGGACTGGAACGACCTGGTGAAGCCTGGCGTGGAGATTATCACGCCGAACCCGAAAACGTCCGGTGGCGCCCGCTACAACTACCTCGCCGCCTGGGGCTACGCCATGCGTCATAACAACAACGACGAAGCCAAGGCGCGCGAGTTTGTGGCCGCGTTGTATAAAAATGTGCCCGTGCTCGATTCGGGCGCACGCGGCTCGACAACAACATTCGTCCAACGCCAAATCGGCGACGTGCTTCTCGCGTGGGAAAATGAGGCTTTGCTGGCGATCAAGGAACTCGGGCCGGAGCAAGTTGAGATGGTCGTGCCGTCGCTGAGCATTCTCGCCGAGCCGCCCGTTGCAATGCTCGATAAGAACGTTGAAGCGCATGGAACGAAGAAAGTTGCCCAAGCATACCTTGAATATTTGTACTCCGATGTCGGCCAGAAGCTTGTCGCGAAAAACTTCTATCGCCCCAGCAAGCCGGAGCTCGTGGATGCCGCAGTGATGAAGCAGTTCCCAGAAATCGAGCTTTTTGGCTTGAACGAAGTCTTCGGCAGCTGGAAGGAAGCCCAGGCCAAGCACTTCAACGACGGCGGCGTCTTCGACGCCATCTACGCGCCGTAATAAGTCTCACGCCGAACGCACCCGACAACGAATCTATTGGGCCAATCCCATGATGGGAGCACGAAAAAAACGAAGCGTTCTGCCCGGTTTCGGGCTGACGATGGGCTATACGGTCCTGTACCTGAGCCTCATCGTGCTGATTCCGCTGGCGGCGCTCGTGATCAAAAGCGCGAGCCTCGGTTGGGACGAGTTTTGGGCCGCGGCGTGGAATCCGCGCGTCGTAGCGTCTTACAAGCTCACCTTCGCCACCTCGCTCATCGCCGCCGCGATTAATGCGATTTTTGGTCTGGTTGTGGCCTGGACGCTCGTGCGTTATTCGGTCCCCGCCAAGAAATTTATCGACGCGCTTGTCGACCTGCCATTCGCGCTGCCGGCGGCGGTGTCCGGCATCGCGCTCACGGCCGTGTATGCACAGAACGGCTGGATCGGCCAACTTTTGGCGCCGCTCGGAATCAAGACGGCCTTTTCTCCGCTCGGTATTACGATTGCGATGGTGTTTATCGGCCTGCCATTCGTGGTTCGCACGCTGCAGCCGGCCATCGAAGAGATCGATCGCGAAACGGAAGAGGCCGCCGCCAGCCTGGGTGCGAGTCGGCTGCAAACGTTCGTTCGCGTAATCATGCCGGCCATCCTGCCCGCGCTGCTGACTGGATTCGCGTTGTCGTTCGCCCGCGCGCTCGGCGAATACGGATCGGTCGTGTTTATCTCCGGCAACATGCCGATGCGCACCGAAATCGCATCGCTGCTCATCATCACCAAGCTCGAACAATACGACTACGCCGGCGCCACGGCCATCGCCACGATGATGCTCGTCGCGTCGTTTGTCGTGCTGCTCGTTATCAACTTGCTGCAATGGTGGAGCGGCCGGAATTTTCGAGGTGCCGTATGAGCGTCGCCGGCGGTCCAACGCTGAACGGCATCACGCCGAAGACGTCGCTGGTCGAGACGGACCTTGCCGGCCGGCTGCGCCTGGCGACTGACGAGCCGGCGCTGGTGAAGTTCGCGCTCACGTTCACGTCGCTGATGTTTCTCACGTCGGTGCTTTTCGTGCCGCTGGTGGCGATCTTCGCCGAAGCGCTGCGAAAGGGAGTGGCGCTTTATTTCGCCAGCTTCACCGACGCCCACGCGCTCGCCGCCATCCGCTTGACCCTCATCACGGCGGCGGTTTGCGTGCCGTTGAATCTCGTATTTGGCCTGGCCGCTGCCTGGGCCATCACCAAGTTTCGATTCCCGGGCAAGAGCTTTCTCATCACGCTGATCGACCTGCCCTTCGCCGTATCGCCCGTGATATCGGGCCTGATCTTTGTGCTGCTGTTCGGCATGCGCGGCTGGCTCGGACCGTGGCTCGACAGCCATAACATTCAAATCATCTTTGCCGCGCCGGGCATCATCCTGGCGACACTGTTCGTGACGTTCCCATTCGTTGCCCGCGAGTTGATTCCGCTCATGCAAGAGCAGGGCAGCGACGAGGAATTGGCCGCCGTGAGCCTGGGAGCCAGCGGCTGGCAAACTTTCTGGCGCGTCACGCTGCCGAACGTGAAGTGGGCACTTTTGTACGGCGTGATCCTCTGCAACGCCCGGGCAATGGGCGAGTTTGGCGCCGTGAATGTCGTTTCCGGGCGCGTGCGCGGGAAGACGAACACGATGCCGCTGCACGTGGAGATTCTTTACAACGAATACAACTTTGTTGCCGCGTTTGCCGTGGCATCGCTGCTGGCACTGTTGGCGATTGTCACGTTAGCGGCCAAATCGGTTGTCGAATGGCGAGTCCGCCGCGAGTATGAAGCGGCCCTTGAGCCCACGCGGGCAGAGGAGTTGGTGCGATGAGCATTGAACTTTCCCACATCAGCAAGTCGTTCGGCAATTACGAAGCGCTTCGTGACGTGAGCCTCTCGATTCGCGACGGCGAATTGGTCGCCCTCCTGGGCCCCAGTGGCTCCGGCAAGACGACGCTGCTGCGAATCATTGCCGGCCTGGACACGCCGAACGTCGACACACGCTCGCGCATCCGGTTCTACGAAGAAGACGTCGCCCACCGCCCCGCCGCACAGCGCAGCGTCGGCTTCGTCTTCCAGCATTATGCACTGTTTCGCCACATGAGCGTGTTCGAGAA
>DASXWB010000422.1:0-3670 GCA_036503915.1 Lacipirellulaceae bacterium
CTTCTTGCTCGTCGTTCAACTCCACGTTCGACTGGCCGCGTCTCATCGTGCTTCCCTCTCCATTTGGCGGAAAATAGGCAATCTCCTCAGCGACTCTTCCATCAGACCAAATTTTCCACCCACAATCGAGACGCTCACACATTGGGCTGTGGATACGGTCAATAGTCGTTGCCCGTTCGTCTCTTGACGGCTACCATACATTCTACAACGAATCGTTGGCGGGCTTGCCGTTGTCTACTTATTCAATCGGGGTGTAGCTCAGCCTGGCTAGAGCGCTTGGTTTGGGACCAAGAAGTCGCAGGTTCGAATCCTGTCACCCCGACTTCAGCGGAATATCAGCATTTCGTAGTCGCCGCGACTGGCTAGCGCTCTAACCGCGGACGCTGGGTCACCTGGAACCGCTTTTTTTCTAAGGTGCCTGTCTCCGTTGAAAAACTCGAATGTCTTACACCATTCGACGTCAGATCATTCCGGGCGCGCCGATTCAATTCTCTTGCCCCAAGTGCCGCAAGGTGTCTCAAGGTAAGGCATGTCAGTTCGTCGACACCTTTATGCTGCTTTATTTCTTACCGCTTGGCGCTGTGCGTAACACGTATGTAGCCTGTGATGATTGCGGCCTCAAGCTAAGGACTCAACTGCGGCTGGACGACCTGGAGCGAATGCAGGGCTTGCAAATCGACGTATTCTTATCGTACTCGCCGTCGTTCGTTTTTAAGTTTCTTACGATAACTGCGCTGCTTCTTTGTTTGGCGCCGATTCTAGGAACGATCGTTGCCATAATCGCAGTGAGCGGAACGTATCACTTCAAAGGCTGGCCGAAAAAGTTTTCAATTACGGCACTTCTGATCTCCTTCGTGCCGACCGCGATCGCAATAGTCGGCCTACTGTTCGGCTGGTGAATTAAGGAACTCCCACGTGCTGACATGGGCTATGCCGTTTCCGCCGGACTTTTCTGGTCGGCACGCCGCCCACGCGACTACAATTCAGGCATGAGGTTTGATCTCGCGCGGCATAACATGGTCGTTCATCAGCTCGAGCGCCGCGGCATACTCGACCCGCGAGTGTTGGAAGCGATGGAATGGGTGCCGCGCGAAGAATTCGTGCCGCCTGAGCTGGTGGATCTCGCCTACGACGACCGGGCGCTGCCGATCGGCCTTGAGCAAACGATCTCCCAGCCGTACACCGTGGCCTTCATGTGCCAGGAGGCGCGCCTTACCGCGAACGACAAGGTGCTGGAAATCGGCACCGGCTCTGGGTACGGCGCGGCCGTGCTGTCGCTGCTCGCGCACGAAGTGCATACGATTGAGCGCATCGAGGAGCTGTTCCATGCGGCGCGCGATCGACTGGCCCGGCTCGCTTACGACAATGTGCGCGTTTATTTGGATGATGGCACGCACGGCTTACCGCGGGAAGCGCCGTTCGACGCAATCGTCTGCACTGCCGGGGCCGAGGTCCTGCCCGAGGCTTACGGGCAACAGCTTGCTGACGGCGGCCGATTGGTTATTCCAATCGGGCCGCCGGCGCATCAGCAGATGATCCGCCTTACGCGCCGCGGCGATACGTGGGATCGGGACATCTTGGGCAGCTTCGGCTTCGTGCCGCTGGTCGGCAACGATTAGACGACGTTATCGCTCGATCATAAAATCGAACGTATTGCATTTAGTTCGCTGTGACTGGAGAGCTGGCAGCCGGGTTCGCATTGGCGGCCGCGGTCGAGAATTGCGATTCCGCTTCCCGCAGGCAGCTCTTGATTTGCCGCACGGCCTGCCGCAATCGGGCTTCGTTTTCCACGAGCGACATCCGCAAAAAACCCTCGCCGGCAGGCCCGAAACCGCTACCCGGGCTGACGGCTACGTTCCCCTTCTCCAATAGCATCATGCCGAAATCCATCGTGCTCATTCGCGAGCGCCACGGCTCGGGTATCGGCACCCAGCAGAACATGCTCGCCTTGGGTGGCGTGAGCGGCCAGCCGATTCGCTCCAGGCTTTCGCACAGTGCGTCGCGACGGCCTTGATAGATGGCAGCCTGATGATCCATCCCGGCGTCGCCGTGGCGCAGGGCCATGATCGCCGCGATCTGGATCGCCTGGAACATGCCGTAGTCGTAGTAGCCTTTGATCGTGGCCAGCGCGCGGATCATTTCGCGGTTGCCCGAACAAAAGCCCACGCGCCAACCGGCCATGTTGTATCCTTTGCTCATCGTGGTGAACTCGACGCCGACCGCGCCGGCGCCCTCCGATGCCAGAAAACTTGGCGGTTGGTAGCCGTCGAACGCAACGTCGGCGTACGCGAAATCGCTGATCACCATAAAACCGTAGCGGCGGGCGAGCTTCACGACCTCATCGAAAAACGGCTGCTCCACACAAGCAGTCGACGGATTATGCGGGTAATTGAGAATGACAAGCTTCGGCCGCGGATAGAGATGCTCGCATGTGTAGGCGATGTTCGACAAAAACTTGTCGCTGTCGCGCACTTCGAGCGCGATGACATTGCCCGAAGCCAGTGCCACTGAGTACACGTGAATGGGGAAATAGGGCGCCGGCACGATGGCCGTGTCGCCCGGCCCCATCATCGCCAGGCACATATGGCTGAAACCTTCTTTCGAGCCCAGGCAGACAATGACCTCTTCATCTGGATCAAGCCGCACGCCGAAGCGCTTGAAATACTTCGAAGCAACCTCACGCCGCAGATTGGCGATGCCGTTCGACTTGCTGTAGCCGTGATTGCGCGGGTCGCAGGCGGCTTCGGTCAGCTTGTCGATGACGAAATCCTCGGGCGGGTCCGACGGGTTGCCCATTCCGAGGTCGATCACATCATCGCCAGCGCGGCGCTTGTTGTAGAGCAGCGAGTTGATCCGGCCGAACAGGTACGGCGGCAGCCGCGTGACACGTTCAGCGACCTGCACCGTGAACGGCGAATTCGGCGGCTGGTTTTGAGAAGTGCGGCTCATTGCCGGTTTAAAGCAGGGACGACAGGCGTGACAGAGGTGACACAGCAAAGACCTAGTATAACCGGCGGCGGTTCGCCGCGCAACGGACCGTGCCGCCGAACGGTTCATCGGCAGGCCGGGTGTTGCACCTTTGGCCACAGCAGCTATCCTATTGGACATCGATGAATTTTAGCTCAATCCATTGCAGGAGGGCGGGACAATGAAAATCGGCATACGGCATCAATTACTCGCGATCGCGAGCGTCATTCTCATTACCGGATGCGACATGGGCCTCAAGGAAAGCTCCAATCGATATGAGCAGCTCAATATCGAGGGCAAGAAGCTGCTGGACATCTTAAAGAAAATAACCGATGAAGCGTCTGCCAAGGCGAATCACTCCGCGCTGGAAGAGTCGGGCGACAATCTTCGCGACATCCAGGAGCGAATCCTCGCGGCGGAGGAGAAAAAGGCCAAAGACGGTGGCGGCGGGATGGGGCGAATCACGAACTACCGCCAGGCCGGTCTATGGGAACAAACGGGCGATGCGGCCCGCCGGCAAGTCGAGCGGATTCGCGAGGAGGATGCCAAGGCCGGTGCCATCGTCGACAAGGCCCTGGAAGGCGTCGCGTTCCCCGAGCCGGCGATGGAAACCATGCCGCAATAGTTGCCGAGCGCCTAAAGCTGCATCCGCCGAGGCGAGCTCGGCGGCTATTGGCACATCGATCTTTGCGAATGGAGCTTT
>DASXWB010000423.1:0-3901 GCA_036503915.1 Lacipirellulaceae bacterium
GCCAATCTGAGCGGCGGCAATTTCCTCATCAGCTCCAGCGGCGGGGTCAATCCGGGTTCGCTTTTCCAAAATAACGGCACCTTCAACGTCACGGACGGCGCCGACATCAGCCACAACAACTTCGGTGGCTCGGCCGGCCGCTTCAACAACGCGGGCACGTTTAATAAAAGCGGCGTAGGAACAACAACCACTATCAGCCCGCAGTTCAACAATACGGGCACAGTCAACGTGGATCAGGGAATCCTGGAACTCTCGGGCAGCAGCACGAGCACCGGCGGCACGTTTGCCGTGGATGCCGGTGCGATCTTGCGCTTTTCCAGCGGAAGCCACACCGTGGATAGCGCCTCGACGATAACAGGCGCCGGCGATGTCGACTTCAGCACGAACACTGTCACGCTCGACGGCACCTACGCGATAACCGGCATCACGACCGTTAGCGGCGGCACGGTGAACTTCAACGCGCCGGCCGCTACGCTGACCACACTCAACCTTTCCGGCGGCACGCTGGGCGGCAGCGGCTCGCAAAACGTCAGCGGCGCTTTCAACTGGACGGGCGGCGCCCTCGCCAACAATGGAACGACCACGATCGACAACACGGCCACGTTGACGATCAGCGGCTCCAGCAACAAGACACTGGGCAACGGCGGTAATACCGGTCGCACTCTGGTGAACAACGGCGTGGCCAATCTCAGCGGGGGGAATCTCCTTATCAGTTCCAGCGGCGGAGTCAATCCGGGCTCGCTGTTTCAGAACAACGTCACTTTCAACGTCACCGGTGAATCCGACATCAGCCACAACAATTTCGGTGGCTCGGCCGGCCGCTTCACCAACGCCGGCACTTTCAACAAGAGTGGCACCGGGACTACCACGGATATCAGCACGGTCTTCACCAATTCGGGCACAACCAATGTGAACGAAGGCATTCTCAGCGTATCCGGCTCCTTCACCAACTATGACGCCGCCTCCGACACGCTCACCGGCGGCACTTATAACGTCACGAGCAATCTCCGCTTCCTCAACGCCGACATCAACACCAACCGTGCCAGCATCACGCTGAACGGTCCCGCTTCGCAGATCACCGACCACACCGGCGCCGTTAACGCATTGGCCGACTTCTCCTTGAACGACACCGGCGCATTTTTCGCAATCCTGGGCGACCGCTCCCTCACGACGACGGCCGCCTTCATCAACCGCGGCGATTTCCAACTCGGCGGCGGCGCGTTCAATGCGGCGTCCATTTCGAACGAAGCTAGCGGCGAATTCTTCGGATTTGGAAGGATTGACCGCGCGATTATGAATGCTGGCGTCGTGCGCGCCGCCGGTGGGACACTTGGGGTCGGCGGCCCGATTAGCGGGCCGGGCACGATTCAGATCGACCCCGGCGGCTCCCTCGAGCTCGCGGGTGCGCTGGCTGACAGCGATGCGGATTTCCTATTCCATAATGGCACGAATTTGGACCTCGGCGCGGACGATATTCTTGTGCGCGAGGACTATAACAACGCCAACTTTGGCGTCGGCAACAGTTTCAATCACCGTGCTAACGTCACCGGCACCGGCCAGATCCTCGCCGACGCCGCCTTTACGATTTCCGCCAGCGGCGACGTGAGCGGTTCGACGATCGACTTTGGCAATCATCGCGTCGGCGATGGAATCGATCTCTCGTATCAGGTAAATCAGAACGGCACGGCCGGTGCGAGCCCGCAACTTCGCGCCGCTATTCAAACCATTGTCAACGGCGGCAACATCACCGATTCGCGCCTCAGCGGCCCCGGCGTCACGCCCGGCAATCTCGCGCCCATCCAGGCGGGCGCCAATAGTGGCCCGCTGGGCGTCAGGTTCGAGGCCACCTCCGCTGGGGCGCTTGTCGGCCAGACGGTTCACATCGAGGACAATTTCGACAACGTGGCCAGCCTCACGCTCGGCATTACGGGCGCAGCCTACAACATGGCTTCTGCCGGCTTGGATCCGACGGACCTTAATTTCGGCAACGTTCATGTTGGCGACCCCATCGCCGCGGTCCCGATTCGGATCACGAACACGGCGCCCGCCGGCGCCTTCAGCGAGGATTTGTTGGCCGACAACTTCGTAATCACCGACGATGTCACCCTTTCGGGCGGCAGCCCGCCGTCGGTCCAGGTCGTAGCCGGAGGCAGCAACAACCAAGTCATGTTGTTGCTCGACATCAGCCAGGCAGGTCCTCGCGCCGGCTCGTTGAAGATGGATCTGACTACGACCGGCGAAGTCAATGGCGTGCCAATTGCCGGGCTTCTCCCGCTTATGATCAGCGACCCGTCGGTCAGCGTCAGAGCCACTGCGTACCGGCTTGCCAACCCCAACCCGCACACGCCGGAGCCGGTCGACTTCGGCATCATCCATGTCGGCGACACGCCGCAGCAGGCGCTGACGATCGGCAACGGCGCGCCGGCCGACGGGTTCTCGGAATCGCTCGATGCGGCCATCGGCAATCCCACCGGAAGCGCCACAACCAACGGCGGCTCGTTCACCGCGCTCGCGCCCGGCGCCACGAATAATTCAAGCCTGGTCGTTGGCATTGACACTTCGACAGCCGGCGCGAAATCGGGCACCGCGACGATCTCACTCACGTCCGACGGCGCCGGCAGCAGCGGACTTGGATTAACCGAGTTGCCCTTGCAGGTAGTCAATGTACAAGCGCAGGTGAATAACTTCGCCGTGGCCGACGTCGCCAAGCTGGCTGGCGACGGCACGTTCAGCATGACAGGCGCCAGCGAGTTCACGCTCGATTTGGGAACCGTCATCATGGGTCAGCCCAGTCTGCAAGCCGAACTCGGCATCGTGAACGACGTTCTCGCGCCCGCCGACGACCTGGCCGGCAGCTTCACGCTTGCCGCGCCCGACTTCACGCTTGCCGGCTTCGATCCGTTCAACGGATTGGCGGCCGGAAGCACGCGCGGCGGCCTGATGGTCGAGTTCGATACATCGATGGTCGGCATGTTCTCCGGTCAAGTCACGCTGAACGCGCGAAGCACCAACCCGCGCCCGTTCAGCGTGGACCTGGCTCCAATCACGATTCGCCTGCGCGGCGAGGTGCAACCGATTCCCGAACCGGCCACGCTTACGCTGCTCATCGCACTTCTGGCGTTTCCCGTACTACGTCGCCGCTGATCATTCGGTAATTCCAAAACAAAAAAGGGACGCAGCTTTCGCTGCGTCCCTTTGCGTTTCAAAATTAGCGTCCTGCGTAGTTGGCGTCGTGCGTCACTGGGCCGGCGGAGCCGGCAATTCGGCTTCCGCCGTGGCGGTCGCCTCTTCCGGCGGCTCCAGGCGCACCAGCTCGATCACCTGAATGTTGTCCGGGCTGTACTGCACAAGGCCAGTGGCATCCGGCTGAGTCAGGTTGAACACGCTGGTCTCCATGATAACTCGCTGGTTGCGGTCGTCAGTGTACGACCACACGGCGCGCTGCGTTTCCTTCTCGACGGTGCCTTCGATTGGGAACGTCACACCGCTCGCCTGAACATGCACGGTACCACCGATGAGTCCGTCTTGCGTGATCGCCAGCTGTACCAAGACCTCGGCTTCTGCCTGGCCTTCACGCGTCACGGCGAACACGCCCAGAGGCAGCCATTCCTTTTCGACGGCTACTTCTTCCGTGATCGTCGGTACCTGCTCGACTAGCTCGACGGTGTTTTCATAGTACACCGGCGCCGGCTGATACTGCTCGCCATTTACGTACACGTATCCGTCGTCGTAGTAGATGTACTCACCGGGGCCGTAGTCCCAGTAGTACGGCGTGCTCCAACCGTAGTCGAACCAGGTCCATAGCCGCGTCGGGCGGGCGTACGTCCACCAGTACCACGGGTAGCCATGGTGATGGTGATCCCACCAACCCCAGTGGTCATTGAAACCGTGGTGGCCCCAC
>DASXWB010000424.1:0-4416 GCA_036503915.1 Lacipirellulaceae bacterium
TCGCTGGTGAAAATGGCCGTGCCGTTGTGCCAGCAAGCTGAACGCGAATGTCCGCGAACAGGTCCGGGGCGCAAGCCGGAAATTGCTGACTGGGTTTTGGCGGTGTTGATTATGGTCGCTGTGATGAAACGAAAAAAGAGCAAGTCGGCCCAGTACCGCTTTCTCGACGAACATCGCCGAGAGCTCGCCGAGCTCTTGGGCACGGACCAGTTCCCGGCTCGCAGCACCTACTTCGACCGCTATCGCCGAGCGCACCGGCTGTTTGCAGCCGCGGTCAAGTTGCAAGGCGAGCGGGCCGTTGCCGAAGGGATCGTCGATGCGACGGTCGTGGCGGCCGACAAAAGCCTGGTCGCAGCTCGCGGCCCGTTGTGGCACAAAAGCGATCGGAAGAAGAAACGCATCCCCAACGGCCTGCGGGGCGTGGACCAAGACTGCGACTGGGGCTGCTCGAAGCACGATGGCTGGGTGCAAGGCTACAGCTTTGAAGTCGTCGTTTCGGCCACCAAACACAGCATCGTCTTTCCCTTTTTGGCTTCGGCCGATGTGGCCAGCGTCAAGGAAATGACCAGCTTCGACGAAAAGATCGACGACCTGCCGGAGTCGACGAAGAACGTTGTGGCCGACAGCGGCTACGACAGCAACCACGTTGCTGAGCGCGTGGAATACTCGGCGGAAGGAAAACGTTCGGGCCGACGCTTCCTGTGCGCGGAGAACAAACGGGGCTCGAAAGGCAAACCTGGCCGCAAGCCGATGGAGCCACGCAACGAATCTCACCGTCGTCGCTTGGCTCGCCGACACTTCTATTGCAGCCGCCGCGGCAAAGCGATCTACCGCCGCCGCAGCCAGACTGTTGAACCGTTCAACGAGTGGTTCAAGTCGCTGTTCGAGTTGGAAGATCGCGTGTGGCATCGTGGCTTAGAAAACAATCAAACACAACTGCTGGCCGCTCTCTTCACCTACGGCTTATTGGTCCGCTACAACCATCGTCGTGGAAACCAGAACGGCCAAGTTCGCTGGATTCTTGACTCAATGTGAATTCCCGGACACACTCAAGTACTTTGAAGACAGACACTCGAGTTTTTCGCGATTTGCGCTTGAACACTCCACTCTCCTGTCGGCCAGCTTATTTTCAATGCAACCGTGCAATAACATTCGGCACAACGCCAATCGCCAGGGTCCGCTCTCCCGGCGAGAGAGCGCATTCGCTATTCTGATTGCGTGGAAAATGCATCCCTCGAAGTCATCTCCTGCCCGCCGCCTCGCCGCATGGAAGCGCTTTCGCTCGTGCTATGCGACATCGCTCCTAGTCAGCGGCGAGAAATCGCCGGCGAACTTTGGCAAACGACGGAAGCAAATTCGCGCGCCGGCGACGGACTTTTTATCGCCCTGCGCGGCGATCAGGTCTGCGGAGCCGCATGGGCACAGCCGCAACCGGGTAACACCGCGGTGCTGTGGCCGCCGAAGCTTAATCAAGGCGAACCAGAGCACGCCGCCTATCTTCTTCTCCAAGCCGCCGTACAGCGGCTCGACGCTGCGGGCGTCGGCATGGCACAAGTGCTGTTACCCGATCGCGACGAGCGTGTCGTGGGCCTTCTCGAAGCCGCTGGGTTCCGTCATCTGGCTGAGCTGCTGTATTTGACCTGCGAAGCAGAACGCTTTCCAGCTGAGCCGCCATCGCGACACGACCTGGAGTTTGTCGCTTACGAATCGTCGCAGCGCGTGCGGCTGGCCCAGCTGATCGAACAGACTTACGTCGGCTCGCTCGATTGCCCAGTCCTCAACGGCGCGCGTCACATGGATGACGTGATCGCCGGCTATGAAGCCACAGGCGTATTCCGCCCCGAGATGTGGCAAATCGTTCGCTGCAGCCGCAAAGACGTTGGCGTATTGCTGCTGGCCGATCATCCCGGCGCTCGGCATTGGGAGCTTGTGTATATGGGGCTGGTGCCGGAGGCGCGCGGGCGTGGTTGGGGCCGGCAAATCACGCAGCATGCGCAAGCGATGGCCCTCCGCGCCGCGGTGGATCGAATTGTGCTGGCCGTCGATGCAGCGAATTCCCCGGCTTTGGAGATGTATCGCGGCGCGGGTTTTGAAAAATGGGATCGGCGCCACGTATATGTGCGATTTGGTTCCACAGCATAACGCAATCAGCGCGAAATACACGCATTCCTCGGCATTTTTTCGCGACGCGCACGGACGCAGTTTTGGCGCACGAAATCGAAAACAATTTTTCCACGCCGCGCGCCGGCCTCGCAGAAAAAAAATTTTTCGCCAACTCGCAGCCGCAAACTCTATGTATCCCGCAGATCGCGCGCGTTTTCGTCGCCAGATCGACAAGCTTTCCCGCCGCACGGCAAAAACCCCTTTGACATCACTGCTAGCGGGTATAAAATCGGCGACTCGGCTGATCGCTTGCGGTGCTTCGCCGGATATGGCGTAGCGCACTAGCGGTCGATCGAAGGGGTATGCGGTGATAAAACAACCGGGCACGGTTGAAATGCAAGTCGGGCGCAAAAACTGACCTGGGCTCGGCGGAGCCAGGTGGAGCGGCGGCCCGGCTCGCTGGCCGGCCTTTTCTTTAGTTCGCGCAAGGTTCTCCTAAGTGCAAGGCGGCGCGAAAGCGTCGCCGGCGCGTGCGATGAGCGCATCGCGTCTTGCGCTCGGGGTCTGCGCCAACGGATGCAGGAAGTCGTCATGGAAGATTCGCAGGTTGTGGCGGCGCTGTCGAAACAATTGGCCCAGCGGATCGGAATGAAGCGCTATGCGGTGTGGTTTGGGCCGCAGACCCGGCTATGCGTAGGGGCCGAGTGCCTGACGATCCGGTCCGCGAATACATTCGTGCGCGACTGGCTGCGTAAGAATTACGCCGACGACATTCGAGCTTGTTGGGAAAATGTGGCCGGTCGCGCGCTGCCGGTCGAATTCGATGTCGACGGAACGTTGACCCCTTCCCGCGACGAGGCGCCGAAATGCGCCGAGGAAATCCACTGCGGCGCCGCGGATGCCACACCACAGACCAGCCGTCTCAAAACAGTTGAAGACTCGAGCCTGCGCGGAATTGCCGGGCTGGAGACGTTTGTCGTAGGACCGAGCAACGAGCGCGCGTTTCATGCGGCCGAGCTGACCGGCCGCGGCCGCCACCAGGCTTCGCCGATTTTGTTCTGCGGTCCGACGGGTGTCGGCAAAACGCACCTGTTGCGGGCCGTGGTGCGCGATTTTCGCCGCCATCACCCGCATGCGGCCGCCGTGTATCTCGCCGCCGAGCAATTCACCACGGGATTTGTGGAAGCGATCCGTGGCGGCGGGTTGCCGAGCTTCCGCCAGAAGTGCCGCGGGGCGCGGCTACTGGTGATCGATGATATGCAGTTCTTCGCCGGCAAGCAGCGGACGATCGAAGAGTTGCAGCACACGGTCGACTCGCTGTTGGCCGACGGCCGACAACTCGTGCTCGGAAGCGACCGCAGCTTGGCAGAGCTTCGCGCGCTCGGCCCGGAGCTGACGTCACGCCTGGCCGGCGGCCTGGTGTGCGAGATCCAGCCGCCCGAATTCGCCACGCGCGTGACAATCTTGCGGAGGCTCGGCGGCGAGATGCAGCTGGCGCTCGAGGAGGACGTGCTGCGTGCCGTCGCCACCCAGATTACGGCTGGGGCACGCGAACTGCGCGGCGCGCTTCATCGGCTCGCGGCCGAAAGTCACGCCGCAGGGCAGCCGATTAGCCGCGAGCTTGCCGAGCGGGCGCTGGCCGACATGGCGCGGCACTGCACGCGCACGGTGCGGCTTGCCGACGTCGAAGACGTCGTGTGCGACGTGTTCGGCATCGAGCCGGCGCAATTGCGATCAGAGCGCAAGGCTCGATCTGTGAGCGAGCCGCGGATCCTGGCGATGTGGCTGGCGCGAAAGTACACGCGCTCCGCCTGGAGCGAAATCGGCGAGTTCTTTGGCCGGCGCAGCCACAGCACCGTCATCTCGGCACACCGCCGCGTCGAGCGGCTTATCAGCTCGCAGGCACAGATTGAGGTCAACGACCAACCGTGCGGCGTGGAAGAGGCAATTCGGCGCCTGGAACAGAAGCTGCGCACGGCGTGATGTGATGTTGCTGACATCGCATTGGCCGCGACAGTTAGCGTCCCAGACCGGCGATAGGCACCGTACGCAACGTCGACGACATCGCGACTACCCAGTTGCGTTTGAGCGTGCTAACCCGAGCGATTCAAACCAGCGGCGCGGCATCATGCCCAGGCCGATCAGCGCCAGCTGGGTCGCGCCGAAAACAAGCAGCCACATCGCAGTGCTGCTTTCCGAGGCTCCATACGCGTGCAATCCTTCGCCAAGCTCATTCACGCCGAAATACGACCAGGTCGTGATGATGTTGCCGCCGACGGCCAGCGTCGCCAGGCCGCGGGCTTTCACCAACCC
>DASXWB010000425.1:0-3182 GCA_036503915.1 Lacipirellulaceae bacterium
GATCGGGACGCGGCCCGACTGCGTGCCGGATGAGGTACTCGATCTGCTCACGGAGATCGCCGGACGCGCCTACCTATCTGTCGAATACGGCATCCAGACGATCCACAACCGTTCGCTCGACTGGATGAACCGCGGGCACCATCACGACGCGATGGTCGACGCGGTAGCGCGCAGCCGCGGCCGCGGCTTTGAAATCGGCGCGCATGTGATTTTGGGCCTGCCGGGCGAATCGCACGACGACATGATGGCGACGGCGCGCGAGCTTGGGCGCCTCGGCGTCGACGCGGTAAAAATTCACAATTTGTACTGCGTGAAGAACACGCCGCTGGCCGATCAAGTGGCCTGCGGCGAAGTTCGGCTCATGGAGCGAGCCGAGTACGTTCGTACGGTAGTCGATTTCATCGAGCAACTGCCGCCCACCATGATCGTCGACCGCATCAGCGGCGATGCCCCGCCGGATTACTTTATTGGCCCAAGCTGGTGCCTCGACAAACCGGCGGTGAAGGCGGCAATACTGGACGAATTCAGGCGGCGACGGTCCTTCCAGGGAAGCGGCTATACATCCGATGCGATTCTTGAACTGGCGCCCTCAATCCGCGAAACAGGCTGATCCGTGCATAGTGCAGCAATCGTAGTACTGTGTATTGTTGCCGCGTGCGGATACGGGATCGTGCACGATCAGATCACCGCGCGAGTTTGCATCGAATACTTCACCGTTGCGCATCCGCAAATCCTCGCAGTACCGACCGAATCACCGACGGTATTGGGATTCGTATGGGGGATTGTTGCGACATGGTGGGTCGGACTGGGGTTAGGCGTTCCATTAGCGCTTGCCGCACAAATTGGCAAGCGGCCGAAGCGATACGTTCGCGATTTGGTTTTTCCACTTGGGTGGCTGCTGGTAATTACCGGCGCGCTGGCTCTTTTCTCCGGCATCACTGGAAGTGTCCTTGGTTCTGCCCGGTGGGTCGTGTTGTCGGGACCCATGGCTGAAACGATTCGTCCAGAACATCATGTCGGATTTCTGGCCGACTTGTTTGCACACAACATGAGTTACCTCGCCGGCAGTATGGGCGGCATCGCATTGATTGCAAGAACGTGGCGGTCACGCGGTCGAGTATGACCGCAAGACCGTTGGCTCTCAGTACATATTTGAGCTTCTGTGGACTCCATCGGCCACGAATCCCGACCACTACGTTCTCATTGAGCAAAGCCTATAATTAGTACTTGTCCTCGAAGAGGGCCGGATGGTCGCTGGCTCGCCTTGCGCGTGCCGGAGGAAAGTCCGGGCACCGCAGGACAGGGTGGTGGATAACGTCCACCGGCCGCAAGGCTAGGGAAAGTGCAACAGAAAGCAAACAGCCTAAGGGGCTGTCGGCTTTTGGCTGTCGGCTATCGGCCAGAAGGAAATAATCGAATTGCTGGCCGATAGCCGATAGCTGATAGCCGATAGCCTCCGGCAATGGTGAAACGGTGCGGTAAGAGCGCACCAGCAGGCGGGGCGACTCGCCTGGCTCGGCAAACCCCACCCGGTGCAAGGCCAAACAGGGAGCATGAGCTGGTCCGGCTCGCCACGACTCCCGGGTAGGCTGCTTGAGGCGGCGGGCAACCGCCGCCCTAGAGGAATGGCCATCAGTCGCCGCGGCGACGACAGAACCCGGCTTACAGGCCCTCTTCGGGGATTTTCTGAGCAGGGAGCAAGGAGCGAAGAGCAGGAGTAAAACCTGAGGCTTTACTCCCTACATTCACATCTCCGCTCAACGAAAACGCCCCGGCGGCTTGCGCCGGGGCGATTGCGTTTTGACGACTGCCAGCTGGGGCTAGAATCCTGAGGCCGACTTGAACGCCGGCTGGCTTGAGAACGGCGAGGTGTGGCCGGTGCTGGCTGCAGCCGCCGTCGGCTGTTGGATCGGCTTGTTGCGGCTAGGTGTGCCCGAGCTGCGTTCGGCCGGGATGAGGTCCTGCTCGATCACCTGCAGCAGCTTCGAGATGCAGAGCTTGTTCATGCTGGTCCGCAGGTCATGAGCCTCGGTCCGCAGGTACTCGTGCATGCTCTTGGGCAGCCGCACCGTGATGACGCGGGTCGGCTCGCTTTCGGTGTCCGTAGCGTTCTTCTGTTCGCGGAGCTTCACCAGCCATTTCTGGATTTGCTCGAATTCCGAACTCTTTTCGAAGGCGTTGAGGTCTTCGAGCCGGGTAAACTGGCGGCGGACGATGCCGTCGACCCCCAGAATTTCGCGGAAGAATGTGACCCAGTCAGGCTCCGAATCATAGAGCTGACGGGCGGCTTGCAGTATCGATTGATACTTCTCTGTCGTTTGGGTAAGCACGGCGAATGTCTCCTTCCAGGTCGTGCGGTAACGGGAGGGGCGAACGGCCCACGGTTCGGCCCCGCTTGTAGTGGCATTGTAAAAACGCGGCAAGTGCAATCATGCATGTCCTTGCAATGCTTGCACTTGTGAGCGATAGCAGTGCTTGCCTATATCGAAGCAGGCGCTGCTTAAGAATTAGGCGCGTGCCGGCTGCCCAATAGTTAGGCAGGCCGTTTTGTCCCGCAAACTATGTGTCCAGCCGGCCACGTCTGACAAACCAAGCGCAATAAAAACGGCGGGCTTCCCAGGAGACCCGCCGTCCTTGTCCGAAAGTGCTAGCCGAATCAGGTGTTCTTTTTCCCGGCCAGGCGATCGCGAACGCGTTCAAGGAGGCGCTGGGTTAGTCGGATGCCCTCGATTTCGCCCGGCCGGTCGCCTTCCCACTCGATGCCGATGTAGCCGTGGTAGCCGGCGTCGAGCACGATTTTGATCATCTTGTCGTAGTCAGTGCGGACCTCATTTCCTTGGGCGTCGAACTCGTGGCTCTTGGCACTGACACCCTTGGCGAACGGCATCAGCTCTTTCACGCCCTTGTAACGGTCGTACTCCTGATCATCGCTGACGCGGAA
This sequence comes from Lacipirellulaceae bacterium, assembly GCA_036503915.1. GTDB lineage: Bacteria > Planctomycetota > Planctomycetia > Pirellulales > Lacipirellulaceae > JABDGM01. Next base: position 2,942 of record DASXWB010000425.1, read on the forward strand.
GTTTCCGAAATCCGGTAGCGTGCCGCAGTTTTTGTGGCCGACCATTTTCATCACGCCCGCGAGCCAAGCGCCGTTCGACGAAAGGCCGCCGTGGTTTTCGACGATGACCCCGATGCCGTGCTTCGCGCCAAATTCGTTAAGCCGGCTTAGCCCGTCGGCGGCCAACTTCATTTGCTCATCATACGATCCGTCGGAGTGAGCGTTGACGCGAATCGAATGGCAGCCCAAGGTTTTGGCCGCT
>DASXWB010000426.1:0-2418 GCA_036503915.1 Lacipirellulaceae bacterium
GACGATATTGCGATTGGAATACACACTGATGTCGCCGGCGATTTCCAGGGCGACTCGCACGATCTCGGCTGCCGACAGCTGGGAGTGGGCCACCAGAGCCTTTGCGGCGGCGAGTGCGAAATTGCCGCCGGAGCCGATGCCCAAAATGCCGTCGGTCGGCTGTATCACATCGCCCGTGCCGGAAACCAAGAGCGTGTGCTGAGAGTCGACCACAGCGATCATCGCTTCCAGCCGCCGCAGCACGCGGTCGGTGCGCCATTCTTTGGCGAGCTCGGTGGCGGCGCGCGGCATGTTCGCCGGATAGTCTTTCAGCTTGGCTTCGAAGCGCTCCAAAAGGGCGAACGCGTCGGCGGCGCCGCCGGCGAAGCCGGCGATGACGCGGCCGTCGGCCAGCGGGCGGATTTTCACCGCGTCAGCCTTCATTACCGTGTCGCCGAGGCTGACCTGGCCGTCGCCGCCAATGGCGACGCGGCCCTTGTGTCGTACGGTGAGGATCGTCGTCGAACGAAATCTTTGAGCGCTTTGCATTGTATTAGGATGCAGGATACGGGACGCAGGGGGCAAGGAATGGCAGTCAGGTTCTGTCCCCTGCACCCGGCATCCTCATTCCCGCATCCTGAAAATCGTTGCGAGTACGCTGCTAATAATGAATCAAATCATGAGTTCGTTCATAGTTAGGGGAATTCCTCACAACATTGTCGCCCATTGTGGCGCGAGCAGCCAGGGGTTAACTTGTCGCCATGGAACGAGCGCCAGCCGCAAATGCCGAGAATTCGCAGCTAACTCGAAGCCCAGAACTGATGAATCGGGAAGACACGGCCCTCCTGGTTGTGGACGCGCAAGAGCGGTTGCTGACGGTGATTCCTGATCAGGCCCGAATCGTATGGAACATTCGCCGACTGGTGGATGCGGCTCGCACATTGAGCGTCCCGCTCGCGGCCACCGAACAATACCCCGAAAAGCTTGGCCCGATTCCGCCGGAACTTCGGATGCATTTGGGAAAAGTGCCCAGCAAGCTTCGATTTAGCGCCTGTGAATGCAGCGAGTTTCTTGATCGCTGGAGAAAGGATAGTCGCTTTCGCGTGTTGCTTTGCGGCATCGAAACGCACGTATGCGTGATGCAAACGGCGCTCGATTTGGCGGCGGCTGGCTTTGAGCCGTATGTTGCGGTGGATGCGGTTGGCACGCGGCATGCAGTGGATCATGAAACCGCGCTGCGGCGGATGGAATCCGCCGGCGTTGTGCTGACTACGACCGAGGCCGCAATGTTCGAATGGTGCCGCGAAGCGGGCACTCCGGAGTTCAAACAAATCAGCGCGCTAGTCAAAGAGTCGCCGCCCTAACGCCGGAGTCGTAAGCGACACCGCTAAATTTTCTCATATGGCATCTATTCCCACGACTGTAACCCCGCCGGTGCGAACGCTGCTTGGCCCCGGTCCAAGCGATGTACATCCGCGCGTGCTCGCCGCACTCGCGCGGCCGACGGTTGGACACCTGGATCCGTACTATCTGCGCGTGATGGACGAGCTGCAGGGAATGCTGCGCGAAGTGTTTCGCACCAAGAACCGCATGACGATGGCAATCAGCGGCACTGGCTCCGCCGGGCAGGAAGCCACGGTGCTGAACCTGGTCGAGCCGGGCGAGCGAGTACTTGTGTGCGTCAACGGAGTGTTCGGCGGACGGCTGGCTGATATGGCCGAGCGCGCCGGCGGCCAGGTGACGAAAATCGAGCGGCCTTGGGGCGAAGTTTTCGACTTTGCCGAGGTGAAAGCGGCGCTGGCGCGCGAAAAGCCAGAGGTCGTCGCCATCGTGATGGCAGAGACGTCGACCGGCGCCTGGCAGCCTGTTGAAGAAATCGCCGCCGCAGTGCGCGACACAGGCGCAATGCTGATTCTCGACACGGTCACCGCGCTCGGCGGAATCCCCGTTGAAATCGACAAATGGCAGGTCGATGCCGTGTACTCCGGCACACAGAAGTGCTTGAGCTGCCCGCCGGGGCTGGCCCCAGTGTCGTTCAGCGATCGCGCCGTGGAAAAGATTTTGAAGCGCCGCGAGAAAGTCCGCAGTTGGTACCTCGACATCTCACTCTTGGCCAATTATTGGGGTAGCGACCGCGTATACCACCACACCGCACCCATCAACATGACCTATGCACTGCATGAGGCGCTGCGGCTCCTGCTGGAAGAAGGGCTGGAGGCCTGTTTCGCGCGCCACCGCAAAAACCATCAAGCGCTAAAGGCTGGGCTGGCAGCAGTCGGAATCAGCTATGCTACGCAGGCCGGCCACGCCCTGCCCCAGCTGAATGCCGTGCGGATCCCGTCGGGCGTCGACGATCTGGCCGTCCGCAAGTCCCTGCTGGAGCGCTTCGGCATCGAGATAGGGGCTGGCCTTGGCGCATTCAAGGAAAAGGTCTGGCGG
>DASXWB010000427.1:0-2687 GCA_036503915.1 Lacipirellulaceae bacterium
GGTTGTCGCCGTATCGGTTGCCCAGGTTGGTCGCCAATTCTTGCCAGTGGGCGTGCATGGTTGCGTCCCAGGGGACGGGAACCCGCCGCATTTCCACAGCACCGCCGAACTCGGTCGACAGATAGTCAAAATATGCTACGCCGGGTAAATTGGCCGGGGCGCTGGCACCTGCCAAGACGCGAAGCTGCATATTGACGTTGAGCTCATCGCCGCGGCGAATTTGCTCATCCAGCCAGGCGAAGCCCTCATCCTGGAGCTTTTTCCAGGAGACGCGGATCGTAAAGCCATCGAGGCCCGCACTTTGCAAAACGTCGTCCGGATGGGTTTTATCGATGCCCTGCAGGACAAAGAACTCTTTACCCGATGCACCCAATCCAAACGTCAACAGCAATGAAACAACGGTGATAAAGCGCATGAATCTCGGAGTTGGTGTAACTACTCTTTTGGGTTTTTGATTCAAATCTTGCAAAAGCCAGTTTATCCTATTCATATCGGCTCGCGCAGCCCCTCGGCGCTCACCGCCATATGGGTGAAGCAGTGGTAGCCGACAGCGGGAGACGAATGCCAAAGTCGTTGAGGAATACCTCGATGAGCTGGAAGATCATTGCGGCACGCGTGCTTGTTGTCGTCGCTCTTTGTTGTGCGCAGGCGCACGCTGCGCCGCGACAACCGGCGGGCTACTTCGTGATCCAGAAGGTGGGCGGACAAAACGTGTCGGATGCGAAGCTCTCGTCGCCGAAGTGGGATGGAATCGTGATCCGCGAGCGCTGGTCGGCGATTGAGCCGACATCCACGACGAGCGATTGGACTTTCATCGATCAACAAATTGCCCGCGCCAAGAAATACAAGAAGAAGTACGTCCTGGGAATCAACACGGGAAACAACGCGCCGCGGTGGCTGGGTGTACCGCTGTATCACGAGGCCCCGTATCCCTGGGACCCAACGATGCTCTCGGCGCACGGCCGCATGGTTAAGAAGCTTGGGGAAAGATATGCCGATGACCCGGACCTGGTCGGCGTTCATCTTAGTGGCCCGACGCGCGGTCCAAGCGGCTCGCTGGAGATGCAGCTGGCCGTTGGACTCACAAGCGAAAAGGGCTACAGCGAAGCGCGCGTGATTAGCGCCTGGCAGACTTGCATCGACCAATACGCGCAGGCCTTTCCCGATTGCGCACTCGTGTCAAAAGGCGGCGTGGCGCCCGGCGGCGGAAAGGCGACCATCACGCAAGCCGTCTTCGACTATTTGTTCGCCAAGTACCCGGACCGCGCGAACGTCTCGCATTGCGCGCTCAAAGCCGGCACTCAGGAGCAAGCCTTGCACCACAGAGTCGTGGTGAACATGGGGCGCCGCGGTTGCCGGATCGGGTTCGAAATGGTCGGTCCGTCGGTGGGTGGAAAAAACGGGCAGAAGGGGCCATTGCGCCGGTTCGGGGGATCGTTTGCCGAGGCCTTGCGCATCGCGGAGCGCGCCAATGCACAATGGTTGACCATTTATCAAGGCGATGAGCGAAACGTTCCCGACTGAGACGGTTGTGCCGTCTTTGCCGGTTATACTGCCGCGAATTCGCCCTTGTATTCGACCTATTCCGAAGCCGTAGTGCGATTCAAACTTTCGAAAGATTCCGCCTGCCTTCTAGAACGGTCGCCATTGGAACTGCAGCCGTTTGGCCATAACCGGCTTGAGGGATAAGATTTCGGCGATCCCCTCTCAACGCCGATAAGAGAACTGTCTGATACGGGACGAATGTCGGATTCTCCTACCCCCGCCGGATGCGACGACCCCTCCACGCCAAGGTTGGCTAGATAGCCAAACCTGGTTGCTCGACGAATGGATTCTCGTTTTTCACAGCACGGTAGCGCTGCGCGTCGGCGTGCGTCATTGGACGAGTGGCGCATAGGCAATCGTCCGAAACTGCGCGCTGCCGGACGCGTGCTGACGACGGCCCTGTTCGTCGCGTCAGCAGCACTCATTTCGGCGCCCTGCTGTGCGGAAGTAAAGCCGTGGCTTCCACCGACTGCTTGCTGCGGGGATTGGAAATCGTGTCCGTCGAAGGCGGCCTCCTGTATTCCTCTGCCGTATGTCCCGGTGGCCAATTGCGACCCGGTCATGGACCCGGCGTCCGCGGACGCGTGGCAGCTCACGATACACGAGGCCATCAATGTTGCGCTCAGCAATTCGGAGGCGGTGCGCAACCTGGGCTTGCTCGACGCCGGTTCGGATGTCGACAAGATTCGCTCGATAATCACCGTTTACGATCCACTGGCGGCCGAGGCGGCCGCCGACGCGCAGTGGGGAATTTTCGATCCGTTGTGGACGACGACGATGCAGTGGGACCGCATCGACATCCCTCCTGGGACATCGTTCAGCGGCATCGGCAATCGCCCGCCCGAGCTCGATACGGCCGACTTCTATACCTCGGTCGAGCAGCTATTCCCCTGCGGTGCGCGCTATCGCACCGATTTTGTGACCGACTATTTGTTTAACCCAAACAATCCAGCCGGCCTCGATCCGAATCCGCAGTATTTTAGTTACGCGCAATTCGGTGTAAATCAGCCGTTGTTACAGGGACTGGGCGTAGGCGTCACGATGGCGCCAATCCGCATCGCCGCGGCCCAGGCGGAGCGGACCGATTGGCAATTCAAACAAGAGATGCTGGCCCTGGTGCGCAGCGTGGAGACGACCTATTG
>DASXWB010000428.1:0-2571 GCA_036503915.1 Lacipirellulaceae bacterium
GTCGGCCATCGGCTCGACGGTGACTTCCCACAACCCGAGCCCATTCCCAATCATTCCGTCGGTGGCATCCGAACCGACCGTGCCGCTTCCGACCAACAGTGGCCCGCCAACCGGCGCACCCATGGCGTTGGTCGGCTGCGCGAAAACAAGCACCGCCGCGTTCACCGGCCCTGCGCCAGAGAAAGCAGGCTGCATTTTGTTCGTCACGTTGTCGTCGTTAAACATGCCCGTGTCGCTGGACGCCAGAAGGTCGAAAGTGCCGCCCAGCGGTGAATCGGCGCTGATAGTAACCCACAGCGGCGGCGACGCGTTGCTTCGCCCCATCTGCTGATCTGGACCGTCCTCGCCATCGCCCTGCCCATCGAAGACTTTAGTCCGCGCCGACACGAGATAAACTCCCGGAGTAAGCGGGCTTGTGGGCGTAAAGTGATACACCTCCGGCAGCACGCCGATCACGGCCTCCGCGAAGCCGGTGACAAATGTGCCATTGGTCGTGTTGACCAGTGTCACTTCTACCGCGATGCCACCGTTGCGGTCATCTGGAGTGGGCGTGCCGTTTTGAATGCGGTTCGCTTCGGCCGGCGAAAGGGCGTCGATGCTGTCTTCGATGCCAGGCCCGAACGTATCCGGCTCCTGATATACCTGATCGTTGTTCGTGTCGACAAAATTCAGCACATCGGTCTGGATGAACAATGTCGGTGTCGTGTCGCTCGTGACATTGTCACTATTCGATGCGCCGGTATCACTGGCTGGGTCCAAGTGCACCCCCGTCGGCACCGGCGCAGGGAAATTCTCGATCTCCAGGTCGTAGCCGATGAATAGGTCGCCGTCGAGGCCGTCGCCAAATACGCGGACAAAGTACATCTCCTGGCCTACCACCGGTATAATCAACTCTTCGTCGTCGCCCGGTCCAACGGCGTCGGCCAACAGATTTCCATTGATATCCTGAATCTGCAAATTCAGATCACCAATCGGCAAACCGAAGTCGCCGAAATCGTCCTCACTGCGGTATATCCGCGCGACCAATTTGCCCGTGCTATGAGCCGTTACCTTGAAGAAGTCATCGTCGCCATCGAAAACCGTCAGATCGCGTTCGATAATCTCCGTTTCTGATCCGAGCACCGTGGCGGTTGCACGCATGTCGTTATCCTCGAACCGATCGAAGAAGCCGCCCGCTCCCGCGGCAACGTCGTCGCCATCACCGGCCATCATCCGCCGATCTTCCAGCGGCTCAACGAGCAGCCTTCGCCGGTACGACCGCTTGGCATTCATAACGCGCTCGACTGGCGAAACGCCAAATCGTGGGCCGTTCCGAAAAAATCCTTTTGACAAACCGAGGTGGCGATGAAGCGAGCGTCGTGTGAACATGGTGCACATTCGTGGGGTCTATGAGGCTCATCAAGGCGGAGGCACGGGCGCAATAAAGAACGCGGCAACCTCCCAATTCGCCGGTGCTGACACCGCTGCAGAATGGAAAGAATTATAAACTGGACAAAATAGGTGGTTCAAGAAGCCGGTGACGGTTTCTCAGACTTTTCCGTCAGCTGAGCGGGCGTGGCGGGTCGCCTTGAAGAACTAGTGGGGCAGAACCGTGCCCCGGCGAGGATCGGTGGGATAGGCTGCCGCGTTGTCGGCGCAACAAAAACGCCGGCCTTCGCAGGCTTGAGATGAGCTAAGTCGTTTGTTCGGGCAGGTTACCAGCACACTTCGACGCGCGTCACCAGGCCATCGAAGGTGATCGTGTCCTCGACGTCCGTGTAGTTGTCCGCCTGCACCGCGTCGATGAAGGTCGGCATCGTCACCGCATTCATCCAGTGCGAGAACATGTAGCCCGACGAGAAACGCCAGTGGCCGCTCGCGCTCAGCCAGCCCAGGCCAATCTCATACTCCAGGTGCGGGACGACGCGATCGTCTTTCCAATTCGCTTGAGCCAGCAGCACGTCGGTCGTGAAGTTCAGCATCGTGTACCGGCTGCTGAACTGCCCGCTCATCACGGCGCCCGTCAAGCGCGAATAGATCGAGAGGCCGTTATGAATCCGCCGCTCGCCTTCGATGCCGGCTTTCAAACCGGCTCCGTCGAAGTTGATCGTCGAAAACGTATCAATCTCGCCGGCCGAGCCACCGCTGAATACGCCGGTTTGGAAAAAGCTCTGCTCCAAGTTGCCGTACTGCACACCGATGAGATAGCTCAAAGAGTGGCATGGGTTCGAGCTCAATGAGCCGCGATACAGCAAATCCATGACTTGAAAATCAATTTCAGAGAACGCGTCAACAGGCCCAACAGACGCCGTGATCGCGGCGCCGGGATGATGCACGAGCGAGCCAATGGCTCCGCCGCCGCCCGGTATCACGGGCGGATCGAGAAGACTCAGCGCGTCGCTTTCAAAGTACGCGTACGACCACTCGACCGCCGAGCACGCGCCGCATGCCACGCTGAAACCCATCCGGGCTCCGTTTTCAAAATCGGTGTCGAGCGTGCCAATGTCGCCGAACGGCACAGTGCCGGCACCGCCAATCCCGTCCTGCTGTTGCGCATGCGCGAGGTCAACTCCGCTGGCCTGCAAGTACAGC
>DASXWB010000429.1:0-3540 GCA_036503915.1 Lacipirellulaceae bacterium
CTCCGGCCACGGGGCGCGAAGCTTTTATTATCCGCCGAAGGCCGAAGCGAATTGCAACAGCTGCCACATGCCACTCAAGGCCTCCGATGACTTTGGCGCCAAATTCTTCGCCGGCGCGACCGAACTCAGCGTGCACGATCACCTGTTTCCCGCGGCCAACACAGGCGTCGCCTGGCTGCGCGACAGGCCGGATGTGGCCGCGGCCCACCAAAAGTTCCTCGAAGGCGTGATGCGGGTCGATCTCTTTGGGCTGCGCGAAGGCGGTGAGATCGACGGGCGGCTCGTCGCACCGCTGCGGCCCGAAACGCCGACGCTTGTCCGCGGCAAAAAATATTTGCTGGAAACGGTGATCCGCACGGTCAAGATGGGTCACCTGTTTACCCAAGGCACGGTCGACTCGAACGAAGTTTGGCTTGATGTCACTGTAAAGTCCGGCGAACGCGTCATTGGCCGAAGCGGTGCGCTCGACCCGGAACGCGGCAACGAAGTCGATCCGTGGGCCCATTTCGTCAACGTATTCTTGCTCGACAAGGATGGCAACCGCATCGACCGTCGTAATCCGCAAGACATTTTCACGCCGCTGTACAACCATCAAATTCCGCCGGGTGCCGGCCAGACCGTGCACTTTGAGCTCGTGCTGCCGGAAGATCTCGACGCGCCGCTGACTGTCGAAGTGAAGCTGCAGTATCGCAAGTTCGACCAGCGATACATGGATTTTGTCGCGCAGAGCAACGAGCGGCTGGGGCAGCGAATTCGCGGCCACGAGCCGGGCAAGCCATATGTAAACGAGCTGCCGATCACGACGCTGGCGGTGGACCAGATCACGTTTCCGATCGACGGCGTCGACGCCAAAGTAGAAAACCCCGACCGCGACATTCCGCTTTGGCAGCGCTGGAACGACTACGGCATCGGCCTGTTGCTCAAGGGGCGGGCTGAGCTGCGCCAGGCCGCCGAAGCGTTCGCGCAAGTCGAGGCGCTCAACCGGTGGGATGGTCCGATGAACCTGACGAGAGTGTATAACGCCGAAGGCCGACTGGACGAAGCCGTCGCCGCGCTGCGGCGCGCCAGCGAGTATAGCGGCGAGGAAGGTTTCCCGCGATGGACATGGGCCTGGCTCAGCGGCGACATCAACCGCCAGCAGGGGCGTTTGCCGGAAGCGATCGTGAACTTGCGCAGCGTGCTCGATGACCGCACACCGGACATGCAAAAGCGCGGCTTCGATTTCAGCTACGATTACGAGGTGATCAATCTGCTTGGGCAGACGCTGTTCGATCTGGGCCGACTGCGGGCGCGGCAAGGCCGGACCGACGAGGCGCGCAAAGCCTGGCAGGAAGCGGTCGACACTTTCCATCGCACGATCGCTATCGATTCGGAAAACGTGACGGCCCATCACAACTTGCAGCTTTTGTATGCTGAGCTGGGCGACACTGAGCGCTCCCGCGAGCACGAAAAGCTGCATCGTCGCTACAAACCGGATGACAACGCCCAGGGCCGCGCCGAGCGGCTGGCCCGCGAGCGCTACCCGGCCGCCAATCACGCGGCCGAAGCCGTCGTGAAGTATCCGCTCCACCGGCCCGGCGCGCCGGGGCTTGAGAGCGAAGAGCAGAGAGCGGAGAGCAGAGCGCAGGGTGCCGAGAGCATGGAGACTGCCGCGCTGCCCAGTTCTAGCAGTACGCCGAATTCCAAACCTGCGCTGAGGGAGGGTGGCGGTTGAACTGGGAACGAACTCAGGCAGTTTCTGATGGCGAAATTGATCCGGATACGCTCGAGCGCGATGACGCGGTCATCGGCGTCGCTCTGCGCTGGTCACTCGCCGTGATCGTGGTCATTGCAATTGCGATCGGGACGACCGTGTACGCGCTACGGTCCGGGCCTCCGGTGAAGCCCGTTCAGCAAACGGACCTGGCCGAAGTTGCAACGCGCGCTATCGGGCAAGCCACGGTGCCGAACGTGCCGTTCGTCGACATAACGCAGCAGGCCGGAATCAATTTCCGCCATTCCAATGCGGCAACCGGGGGGAAGCTGCTGCCGGAGACAATGGGCGGCGGCTGCGCGTTTTTCGATTTCGACAACGACGGCGATCAAGATTTGTTGCTGGTCAACAGCCTCGATCGCTGGCCCTGGGATAAGCAGCCGTCCGAGACGGCGGCAACCTCAGCGCTCTACCGCAACGACGGCCGCGGCAACTTCACCGATGTGACGGCGGGCTCGGGCCTCGATGTATCGCTCTATGGAATGGGCGCCGCCGTCGGCGATTACGACAACGACGGCAACGTCGATGTGTTCATCTCCGCACTCGGCACGAATCGGCTGTTTCACAACGAAGGCGAGGGAAAGTTTCGCGACGCGACCGATGTGGCGGGCGTCGGCGGCGGAGATGACGAATGGAGCACTTGTTGCGGCTGGCTCGATTACGATAACGACGGCGACCTGGACTTATTTGTGGGCAATTACGTCAAGTGGTCGCGCGAATATGACGAGGGCCAGAACTTTCAGCTCACCGGCGGTGGGCGGGCTTACGGCCGCCCGCAAAACTTTGAGGGAACGTTTCCTTACCTGTATCGCAACGAGGGCGGCGGCCGGTTTCGCAAGGTGGCCCAGCAGGCCGGCCTTCACGTTCGAAACGGCGACACGGGCGTGTCGCTGGCCAAGTCGCTCGGCGTCGTCTTCGCCGATCTCGATGAGGACGGCTGGGTCGATATGCTTGTCGCCAACGACACGGTGCAAAACTTCCTGTTTCACAACCAGCGCGACGGCACGTTTCGCGAGATCGCGGCCACCTCCGGCATTGCGTTCGACATGAACGGCAATGCCCGCGGAGCGATGGGCATCGATGTGGCCCGGCTGCGCCACAATGAAGTCGTCGGGGTGGCGATTGGAAATTTTGCGAATGAAATGACGGCATTATATGTGTCGTACGGCGACCAGATGCAGTTCATGGACGAAGCGATTCCGACCGGCCTGGGACCGGTGACGCGAACCTCACTCACCTTCGGCCTGTTTTATTTCGACTACGACCTGGACGGGCGGCTCGATCTTCTCACGGCCAACGGGCATCTGGAAGAGGACATCAACCGCGTCCAGCCGAGTCAGCATTACGAACAGCCGCCGCACCTGTTTTGGAACGCCGGCCCGCAGGCCAATACGGAATTTCTACCAGTGCGCGAAAGTCAATCGGGCCCGGACCTGTTCAAGCCGCTGGTTGGCCGCGGGGCCGCTTATGCCGACATCGACGGCGACGGCGACCTCGATGTTCTGGTGACCGCCGCCGGCCAGCCGCCGCGACTCCTGCGCAACGACCAGAAGCTCGGCCATCACTGGCTGCGGTGCAAACTCGCCGGCACGCACTCGAATCGCGACGCGATTGGAGCGCAGATCGGACTGGAGCTGGAAGATGGCGTCTTATGTCGGCAAGTCATGCCCTCACGCAGCTATTTATCTCAGGTCGAATTGCCGGTCACTTTCGGCTTGGGCAGCAAAGACAAGGTCCGCCGGTTAACCGTCTACTGGCCGCGTGGCGCGAAGCAATCCGTCGAGGTA